>USAR01000250.1 GCA_900552605.1 uncultured Oscillospiraceae bacterium
GTCCGATGATGAGGTAGGCGAGCTCGCCGTTGCTTTCAATAATATGACTAACTCTCTTGTAAACCTCGAAAGCACGCGCCGAAGCTTTATTGCAAATGTTTCACACGAGCTAAAAACACCTATGACCACCATCGGTGGGTTTATAGACGGAATAATTGACGGAACGATTCCAAAAGAGCGCGAAGGCGAATATTTGCAAATCGTCAGCAGCGAAATAAAGCGTCTTTCAAGACTTGTGCAGTCGATGCTTAACCTTGCAAAGCTGGAATCCGGCGAAATGCGTGTTAATATAACGAAATTCAATATTGCCTCAATGACGGTTGAAACGGTTTTGTCACAGCAACAACGCATAGAAGACAAAAAAATCAATATTGTCGGCCTTGATAAGCTTGAGCCGATAAAGATAACCGCTGACCAAGACCTTATTCATCAGGTTGTTTATAATCTTGTTGCCAACGCTGTAAAATTTACGCCCGAAGGCGGAACAATTACTTTCTCTAATTGCATTAAGGACAACAAAATGTATTTCTCAATTCGCAATTCGGGACGCGGAATTGAGGCAAAGGATTTGCCGTATATTTTTGAACGGTTTTATAAAACCGACCGTTCACGTTCTGCGGTAAAAGACAGCACCGGATTAGGGCTTTATATTGTTAAAACCATAATTAACATTCACCACGGCAGAATAACAGTTAAAAGTGTTTTGAATGAATACACTGAATTTGAATTCCGGCTGCCGTGTGAGCAATAAATATATTAAAATATCGGAGGTTATGATTTTGAACGAGCACAATGATTTTGAGACGTTAAATAATAAAAACGAAAAAACGCCTGACGAGGCTACGCCGACGACAGCAGAACAAAGCGACACTCCTATTGAGGCTGAGTTTAACGATGAAGAGCCGGTCGCCACAGATGATATCGGTGTTAATTTAAACTGCAATTCACCAACCGAAGGCAACGGTAATGATAATGCCGATGATGTCACAGCTGATACTCAACATTCCGGAAATGCTGAAAACGACATCCCGCTCAGCGAACGTGAGGCAACCTACACACCCGAATTCGGTCAAAACGATTTTGCTAAAAAATACAATGTTACTGAGCAGGCAGGGCAGAGCTTTGGCTATAATAATTCAAACGCCGCAACACCTGAGCTTAAATTCTCAGAGCCGCGTCCCGAAAAGGTTAAAAACCGCGGATTGCGAGTATTTTGTGCAGCGCTTACTTTAGTGCTTATCGTTGCAATTTCCGCATCTGCCGGATATATTGCGTCGGAAAAAAATTCTTCAGCAGGCTCTGCAAAAGTTCCCGATACATCGCTTGCATCGCGTCCCGATAAGGATAGCGAGCTTTCCGAAAACTATTCTGCAGCAGCGGAAAAAGTAAAAAAATCGGTTGTAAGTATTTTGGTATACGGAAGTTCGCAAATCTCTAATGAATCGAGCGCAAGCGGCGTTGTATATTCAAAAGACGGATATATCGTAACAAATGACCATATTTACGAGGGCATTAAAAACGCAAAGTTTATGGTGCGCCTTTACAACGGCAAGGAATATAAAGCAAGCTATGTTGCAGGTGATACCCGCAGTGATTTGGCAGTTATAAAGCTCGACGATAAATCGGTTACGTTGGACGAAGCAGTGTTTGGCAATTCCGATCAAGCGTTTGTGGGTGAAAGCGTAATTGCGCTTGGTTATCCGAGCAATTACGGCGATGATTTTACTCTTACTCACGGCATTATTTCTGCGGTTAACCGCAGAGTCAGCAGCACAACAACAAACTATGCATCATCATTTTTGCAGACTGACGCAACCCTTAATCCCGGCAGCTCAGGTGGTGCGCTATGCAATATGTATGGTCAGATTATCGGAATAACCTCTTCAAAGCTTTCGGGCAGCAATTATGAGGCCGTTTCATATGCAATTCCCACAACCACAATGAAAAGAGTGGTTGAAAGCCTTATAAAAGATAAATGCGTTTCCGACCGTGCAAAACTGGGAATTACCTATAAAGCAATCGACTCGGTATCTGCAGAGCAAGCAAATTTGCCCGTCGGTGTTTATGTTGATACAATAAGCAGCGACAGCGACTTATACGGAAAGGGCTTTGAAAAAGGTGACGTTATCACACACGTCGGCGACAAGCAGATAACCTCAAGTGATGTTTTACTGACTGTTATTGAAAACAGCAAAGCAGGGGACACTATACAGCTAACTATTTACAAAACCAAAAAGAAGACCTCTAAAACCGTATCTGTTAAGCTGATTGCCGACAAGGGAATATCAAGCTATAACAACAGTAATTCGAGCGATTCAAACGGCATTTTTGATGTTCAGCCGAGCAATCCCGACGAAAATAGCAGTAGCTCTTCAAGCAGCGATAACAGCTCAAAAACCTTTGATTTCCCGCTCAATTGATGTGCAGTGTCGGAAGTTTATAAACGATATATAATTGTAAATTAAAAGTTAAAGCACCGATTTATGTTGTCGGTGCTTTAACTTTTTATGCATATAATAAAAAGCTGCCGATATTATTCTCGGCAGCAAACATAACGCTTTGAAGAAATTATTTTTCACGCAGCTTTTTGGTAAGCAATTCGGAAGCATACTCAATTGCATTATAAAATCCGTTGAGTTCCTTTTCTTCAACTAAACGTTTAGCAGCGGAGAGCGACATATCGGTTGACATAAGCTGAACATTCAGCTTATCGGCAACATCGATATTGCCAACGTTTTTTGAGGAAAGAATTTTAAAAAGAATAACGTATTTGTCGGTCATATTTCCGTAGTAAATTTCGTTGCCTTTTCTTACAAGGGGTTTTCCTTTATATTTTAAGTATTTTGCAGTTTCCAAAATCCCATCTCCTTATTTTTAATAAAAGTATTTATCAAAGGCTACGCCTTTATAAACAGTAATGCTGCTCAAAAAACCTTAATAATTATATCACAGTTATTAAAAAATGTAAAGAATTATAA
>USAR01000251.1 GCA_900552605.1 uncultured Oscillospiraceae bacterium
TGTAAATAAGCCATACTGCCAAATTCTGTTTTGCTCAGCACGCTGTGCGAGCTTGTTAAAATACATTGTAACATTTATCTTTTAAAAAATCAACACATTAAGATGCGTTAAAAAAAAGAAGCGGTTTTTAAAATCTTGCAATAAACGACGTGTAACAACAAAAAATTAAGAAATCAAATATAATTTTTAAAAATTTTGTGAAATATCTTGACATTTTACAACAGATGTGATAATATTTGTCTTGTGAGAAAAAACAACCCCTGTTTCTCCGCTTTATCCAAATCGAAAGGCGGGCTGATTTTATGCGACAGTGCAAAAAAGCAGCGTGTTGCTGAGGTCGCGGCGCTTTCTTTGTTATCGTGTCACAAAAAACAACCTGCCCAAAACACGCACCGTTTCGGTTTTTCCCAGTTTCCGAAACGGTGCGTGTTTTTGCATTGCATGTGAGGCAATGCGCGACGGGGCGCCCTAGCATAGCTTGCGGTGTGAGAAGAAAGCTTAATCACAGATTATCGGTGCAAAAGCAATCAATCCGTTTTGATGCCTTTGATTCTTTAAAAGTAATATTTGCAAGTGCATTAAAATGAAGTATTTACTGCTGTTACACGTTTTTCATATCTTCCACATTAAGCACTTTTTTATCGGCGGTCTCAAGATATTCCAAAACATCGCTTGCATTTTCGAAAAAGCGCACAACGCTGAGCGCCGCATTTGTCATAAAACCGTTTTCAAAAAATCCGCAAAGCAGATTCTTAAGTTCGTTATAGCAGCCGTCGGTGTTAAGCACGGCAATCGGCTTTGCGTGTCTTCCGAGCGTTCGCAAAGTGAAAATTTCGAAAAATTCGTCCATCGTGCCGATTCCGCCGGGAGTGATAACAAAGCCGTCGGAGAGGCTTTCCAAAATTGACTTTCTTTCGCGCATAGTTTCTGTCGGAATAAATTCGTCGCAGTTAGGAAAAAAGTGTCCGTCGGCATTAAAAAATGTCGGAGCAATGCCCACGACCTTGCCGACTGCGCTCTTTGCACCGCGCGCCGCAGCTCCCATAAGTCCGCCTGCACCGCCGCCGAAAATAAGGGTATGACCGTGCTCTGCAATAAGTCTGCCGAGCAGTTCACCGTCGGTAATGTATTTTTCGTTTATATCGTTGCTTGCCGCGCCGTATACACAGATGTTCATTTTATTTGTCACTCCGTTGTTTAATTTTTTTAAGCAGCTTTTTCAGTTTGCTTATGTCATCATTTTTCAATGATTTTACCGTTCAGCATAGCTTTTATCAGCTCGTCGCCGATGTATTCAAGCTTCAGTAAAAAGAAAGGCGCATTTTCGGCAAGCAGCCGCAGGAAAATGCGGTCGCCTTCCCATAAGTTAAGGCTTTCAACCTCGCTCTTTTTCACCCATTTCAGCGTGCCCTCGTTGCAATCGGTAAGCTCGCCTTTAAATTTATCTGCAGTGAAAAGGTACATATATTCACCCTCCCACTCGTTTGAAATAAAAGTTACGATTCCGCAAAGGCGATAGCTTTCAAGAATCAGACCGGTTTCTTCAAAAACCTCTCTTTTAAGACATTCCTCAGGACATTCATTTTCCTCAAATTTTCCGCCCACGCCTATCCACTTGCCGCAGTTCAGGTCGTTTTGCTTTTTTGTGCGGTGCAGCATAAGGTATTCGTCATCTTTTTCTATGTAGCAAAGGGTTGTGTTTTTCATATTATCGTTCCTCGTTCACATTGGGCGATGTCGTTAGTAGCTTCTCGGTTGTTGTCGGTTGTGCGATCGGCTCTCGATTAGGTTTTTGAGGATCCGACGTGTCAGCAGACTGCGTGCGCTCTTGTGGCTGTGTCGGTTCCGATTTATCAGCAGCAGTGTTTTGTTGAGCTGCTCGCGGAGAGTCGTTAAAATCAAAAACCGCCCTGCCGTTTTCAAGCTTTAAATATGCGTCAAACGGCTTGCCGGATTTTGAGGTAAATCCCCTTATTTTTGCCGTTCTGCCGCTTTTCAGCAGCAGTCGTGCGTTTGCAATAGAGATAGCTCTGCCGCAGATAATGGCGCTTATGTGAAATTTACAGCCGTTTTTGTAGCCCATACAGCCGTAGCCGTAACGAGAGCGCACAACTCTTTCGCCGCACAGAGGACAAACGCCTGCCTCATCGCCGAAAAATCCTGTGTTAATATCTGTTTCAAGCGGCTGTTCTTTAATATTAAAAACCTCGGCAATCTCGTTTTTGGCAAGCAGAACGCTGGTTTCAACAGTCATCTCGCCGTGATAAACCTTTTTAAGCGCTTTGCCGAGCTCGCCGGTTTTATATTTATCCATAGAAATACCCATTGCAAAAAGCTGAGTTATAAGGTATTCACCGCCGGAAAGCAGATAATAAACGTCCTTTTTAAGCGTTATGTAACCGCTTTTTATCGCATTGTCTATAATGCCTGTTCTTGTTGCCTCTGTGCCAAGCTCAAGACCCTCAAAAATCGCGCGATAATCCTCTGCGTCATCATCATCGTTTTTCTGCGCCTTTTCCTCACGAAACGGATTTTTCAAATAGTTATTAAGCGTTTCAATGGTGTAGTGTTTCGGCGGGGTGGTTTCCTTTTCTTTAGGTTTAAAATCGTGCGGTACTTCGTCGCCCTTTTTAAGCGGCGGCAGAATTTTGTTTTTCTGCGACCAGTCGTCGTATTTTGTCCAGCCTTTTTGCAAAATCACTGTGCCCTTAAGATTAAATTCCTCGTAATCGCCAACCTTAACAGTAATCTCGGTTTTTTCGGCAATACATTCCTCGCTGCAAAAAACAGCAACAAAGCGGCGCACTATGGTTGCATATACTTTCTTTTCGTCGTCGGAAAGAGTTTTCGGATCGGGAATTTTATATGTAGGGGTAAGCGCCGAGTGCGATTCTATCTTGCTGTCGTCAAAAATGTTTTTACCGTCTTTAAAAACAAGCGGATAGCCAAGCTTGCCGACTCCTGTAAT
>USAR01000252.1 GCA_900552605.1 uncultured Oscillospiraceae bacterium
TTTCGGCACTTATTCTGTGCAACTTTGTGACGCAGGTCATCACGGATGTGCTTTCCGTTAAATACGTAGACCGCATCGGCTACCGAAAATCGGCGGTCATCGCACACGCGCTGGCGTTTTTAGGTCTTGTGATGCAGGGCACGCTGCCGAATGTGCTGCCTGCGCCGTATGTGGGTCTTGTCCTTGCGACGATTGTGAACGGCGTGGGCGGCGGCCTGATTGAAGTTATCATCAGCCCGATTGTCGATTCCTGCCCGGGAGACGCGAAGGCCTCCGCGATGAGCCTTTTACATTCGTTTTACTGCTGGGGACAGGTGGCGGTTGTTGCAATATCCACCTTACTTTTAACATTGTTCGGAAGTGACAGGTGGTACATATTGCCGCTTATTTGGGCGGTCGTTCCGTTTTTAAACGCTTTCCCGTTTATGTATCTGCCGATTCCCGCAACCGTTTCGGAAAGCGAGCGTGTACCGCTTAAAACGCTATTTAAAAACAAAACCTTCATAATAATGTTTTTGCTTATGGTTACAGCCGGTGCGTCAGAGCTTGCAATGTCTCAGTGGGCGTCTTTCTTTGCGGAGCGCGGCTTAGGTGTTACAAAGGTTATGGGCGACCTGTTAGGCCCTTGCGCATTTGCTGTGCTGATGGGACTTTCGCGTGTGCTGTACGGTATTTTCGGCGATAGGCTCAACATAGAAAAGTCGATGCTCCTTTGCTCTGTGCTTTGCGCTGCGTGCTACCTTTTGGCAGGACTCTCAAAAAATCCTTACCTCGGCTTGCTTGGATGTGCTGTTTGCGGTTTTTCCGTCGGTCTTATGTGGCCCGGCACACTGAGTCTTGCCGGAAAGAGCTTTTGCGGAGGCACTGCAATGTTCGGTGTGCTGGCAGTGGCGGGGGATCTCGGTTGTTCTGTCGGACCGTGGCTTACAGGTATGGTTTCGGCGGCGGTTGAAAACAACAGCACATTGCTGAATGTTTGTAAAAACTACGGCTTTACAGCGCAGCAAGCAAGCATAAAGCTTGGACTGTTGGTCGCGGTTATTTTCCCGATAATAACAATTATTTGCTTTAGCATACCTAAAAAGAGCAGAAAGGATGAACTATTATGAAAAGAGACGGATATCTTGAGTGGGATGCTTATTTTATGGGAGTTGCCATACTTTCGTCCTATCGCAGCAAAGATCCCGGCACGCAGGTGGGTGCCTGTATTGTAAGCAAAAATAACCGTATAATGTCGGTTGGCTACAACGGTATGCCGTCAGGCTGTTCCGATGACGTTTACCCATGGGAGCGTGACGGCGACGCGCTCAACACCAAATACCTTTTTGTTTGCCATGCCGAACTTAACGCGATTCTTAATTTTCGTGGAGGCAGTCTTGAAGGCAGCAGGATATACACAACACTTTTTCCCTGCAATGAGTGCGCCAAGGCGCTTATCCAGTCCGGCATTTCGGAAATCGTATATATGCAGGATAAATATTCCGAAACGGATTCCGTTATTGCCTCTAAAAAAATGATGGACTCGGCAGGAGTGAAATACAGAAAATATGAACCTTTAGGAAAAGAGATTTCTTTGAATCTTTAGCATTTTTTGTCGGCAGGCAAAACGATATTGCTAACGATATTGCTTATTGAAACAGCCACTGAGACAACAAAAACCTCAGCAGCTGTTTCTTATGTAAGACATAGCGTTAACAGTGCTGCTTTTCGCAGGTTGTTAACACGATTTTTTTGCAGTTTTACTCGGTAAGATATCGGCAAAGCTTCAACAAAGATTTGATTGCTTTTTGTATTGTTGCTTAAGACTCAGCTTTTCTCCCGTGCCGACAGCGCCGCCGCGCCCCGTCGCCATCGCCGCAGGCGATGCAAAAAAACAGAGGCGAAATTAAATTTGCCTCTGTTTTTAAACCGTTTTTTCTATTTGCCTTTTTCTAATCGGCAAGCTGTTGCAAAAAAACGGTTGCGACGTGGCGCGGCGACGCTGTCGGCACGGGAGAAAAACTGCAATTTGAATCTTAGAAAATAAGCATAACTCGTTTAATATGCTTTGTTTTCCGCAGTCTGTTTGCCGGCGGTATTGCTGAAGTGTTTTCCGAGAGTGAATTTTGAAAACATAAAAGCCGGCTTTGAAAGCCCCTTGTTCATACCCTTTCCAAGCAGCAGTGCAAGCGCACCGACTGCAACCCAAATGCCGAAAAATTTCGGGCATATTTGCCCGAGTACGTTATAAGGAACATCACTGTAATCCCAAACATTGAGTCCAAGCCAAAGATTAAAAATGCAGCCAAAAGCGAACTCAACAGCGGTTATAATGCCGCCGCTTATAATACACTTAAAAATAAAGTTAAGCCTTTTTAAAGCAGAAAGCGCCGCAATCAAAACAAAACAGACGCCTCCTGCGATAAGCATTGAGAAGTGTGTGTAGCCGCGGCAAAGCACCTCCAAAAGACCGTAGAAGTACGCTCCCGTGCCAAAAAATACTGTGTTTTTGTATATCTTAGTAATCATTTTTTGTTCATCCCTTTTTATGTATTTTTAGAAAAAAGAACTAAAAAATAAGTGGAAAATTTTGTGCGATTTTTACAGTTTTAATAAATTTTTAAAATAGGTCTTTACAAATGTCAAAAAATGTAGTATTATACTTGCGGAAAGTCTTTAAGGGCGGCACAGAGATGTCGACAAGATGGTATCCGCTGATATGAATTTTAAATAACCGTATTGGGGAATATTATGCCGTATCTTGTCGAAAGACAAGATATTTTTTTTGCAATTCGGAGGCTTTTAAATGGAATTTAAATCGGATATTATGGACTCTCCGGCAGTCGGCAGAGCTTTAACAAGAATTGCGCACGAGATCATAGAGCGCAACGACGGCGCCGGAAACATTTGCTTGGTGGGAATTGTACGCCGCGGCGTTTCACTTGCAAATGTGCTTGCAAACA
>USAR01000253.1 GCA_900552605.1 uncultured Oscillospiraceae bacterium
GCCATCAGCCTCCACGGCATACTGGGAGGGGATGAGGAAAGCGGGGCGGGACCCGCGGGTGCTGGAGCAGCCGCCGCTGCTGTAGACATTGGCATAAGAAACGCTGTTCTTAATGCTTCCGCGCAATGACTCGCCGCAAATGCCGCCGGTGTATGCAGCAATTTCGACGTTTGTGTTTGTAATGCTGCCTGAAACATAGCAATTCTCAATATCGCCGAGGTTTATTGCCGCAACCGCGCCTGCGTACGAGTAGCGATTATCCTTAACCTCAACCTTTATGTCCTCGAATTTAATGTCCTTTACTGTTCCTGCATTATATGCAAAAAGCGCGCAAAAAGCAGAGTAACCCTTTTCGGTTTTAACCGGAGTTACCGTTAACCCTTTCACAGTGTGACCGCCGCCGTCAAGAGTACCCTTAAATTGCTTTGCGGCAGAGCCGATGGTTTCAAGACTCTTGCCCGAAGCGTCGATATCGGCGGTTAAATAATAACTTCCGTTAAGGTCGTTTTTAATATTGCAAAGCTCCTCAAAGCTTGAAACAGCTTTTTTGCCGTCCGCAAAAGAAACGACGCCGAAAGCCGAAAGTGCTATAAGGAAAGCCGAAGTATACGCAATTATTCTTTTTAAAAATCGCATACCAATACCTCCGTTGTTTGTATTTATAAAAAACTCTTTACTATTTTAACACACACGCACAAAAAATTCAACCGCCGCAGGTGAGTTTTCGTTAATTTAACTAAATTTCCACTCTGAGTGTACTGCCTTCTGCGTTTTTAGTTACTATAATCTGCCGCTCCAGCATTGATTTAAGCGCGCCGACGTGAGAGATGATTCCTATAAGCTTATTGCTGTCGCCGAGCTTCTGAAGAGTCTGCACCGCCTGATACAGCGAGTTTTCATCCAACGAACCAAATCCCTCGTCAATAAACATTGTGTCAAGCTTAATGCCGCCGCAATCCGACTGCACCTCGTCAGCAAGACCGAGTGCCAGAGCAAGCGAAGCTTCAAACGACTCGCCGCCGGAAAGTGTTTTGACACTCCTTATCGTTTCACCGCCGAAATGGTCGATTATATCAAGCTCCAAGCCGCTTTGACTCTTTTTGTTCTGCGATTGTGTGCGACGGTTTAACTCATATCTGCCGCCGCTCATAGCCATTAGTCTTATATTTGCGCGGCGCAGTATTCTTTCAAAATAAGCTGCCTGAACATAGGTTTCAAGCATAATCTTTTCCTTGCCATGCGTTTTGCCGGCAGCAGTATCCGCAAGCGGTTTTATAATGGCAATTCGACTTTCTGTTTCGACAAGTTTTTTTATACAAGCTGCCGCCAGCTGCTTTTGCCTTTCATTAGTGCGCAGCCTATGCTCTGCCGCACGCAAAGCATTCTCTGTTTCCATTCTTGTGTTTTGCAGCTGACTCTGCATCTCTTTATATTCAGACGACTTTAAATAGTCAGTCTTATCCAGCTGATTTTCAAGCGTCTTGATACCGCTTTCAATTGCCACTTTGCTCTCACGGCATTCGGCGTTCTTTTTCTCGGTCTCTTTTTTTTGCAAATCAGCTTTCTCAATAATGGCTTTGAGTTCCGACACTCTGTTATCAGCCTCTTTGCGGCTTTTAAAAACAAGCCTCTCACCGAGCTTTTTAAGCCTTTCTTTGCCGGCTTCAAGTTGAGCCGTTTTAACGGCGATCTCCTTTTGTACCGCTGCTTTTTCTTCCATAACTTTAGGCAGCTCAGCTGAAAAAGCTTCAACTGCTTTTTCAAGGTCTTTTGCCTTATTTATAAGCGGCACTAGCTCTTCGGCATTGTTTTTAAGTTCAAGGCAGCGATTGGAAAGACGAACTTCCTCTTGCTTTGCGAGTGATACAATATCGTCTTTTTTATAACCGTTCTCAAAAAACTCGTCTGCTCGAAAGTTAACTTCCTTTTGATGCTGCTGGAGTTTTCCGTATGCTGCACTCGATTCCTGTGCAGCAGCGCTTACGGTGTTTTCCGCTGCTTCGCGCTGCTTTAATATGCTGTCAAGCTGCTGCTTTGTGACCTCTCCGCTTTGTGGTTTCGCCGGTTTTGGGTGCTCCGTCGCTCCGCAGACAGGGCATGGTTTTCCGTCTTCGAGAGTTTCGGCAAGCACACCTGCTTGAGAACTGAAATAACTCTTCTGTGCCTCCTGCACCGTTTTATTTATTCTTTCAAGCTCGGAAAATGCCTTAGTATAGTTTTCCTTTGCTGTTTTCGAATCTCTTTCAAGCGCTGCTTGTTCTTCAAGCTGTCGGTTTAGCTCCCTTGCCGCCTCACGTTTTGCCTTGCACTGCTCAAATTCCGACTTTATTGCTGCTTTTTTGAGTTCCAGATTGCGCAAGGAAGCCAGTTCCTTTCTGCCGCTTTCAAGCTTCGCCGACAGTTCATTAAGCCTCTTTTCACAGTTAAAAAGCACAACATTCGCGTTTTTAATTATGTTATTAAGTTCGTCGCTCTCGGCAGTCGCCGCGTCAAGTTTTTCATAGTTTTGCAATGTTGCCTCAATCAAGGTGCACTCACTTACCAAGCGGTCATAGTCTTCCTTTTGCTCATCAATTTCATTCTGCTTTTTGCAAAGGTCATCATACTCCTTGGCTTTTTCGGCAAGCTTTTTGCTTTCTTCCGAAATAAGAAGAAGCGTCTGCTCTTTTTGGTTTGCTTTTTCGCAAAGCAACTGTTTTTCTGATATTTCCACGTCTAGCTTTTCAATCAGTTTAGAAAGACGGTCTGTTTCCGCTTTATCTGCTTTAATACAGCCTGCTATAGCCTGCTCCACTTCTTGCGGAATCGGTATAACATCGCTTTGTTTCCACTTTTCCGTTATTTCCGAAAACCCATCACACGGCTGTATTTCCGAGCAAATGTGTTTAAGGGTTGCGGTTTTTTCATTATACCTGTCTTTTAAAACCGAGTATTGCTC
>USAR01000254.1 GCA_900552605.1 uncultured Oscillospiraceae bacterium
GATGTTATAAGCTTTGCAAACGAAAACGATTTTCCGGTTTTCACATTGCCGTGGAAGGTACATATAATTGATATTTCCTATGATTTCTGCGGCAGAATAATTGAAAACGAAAAAGCGGAAATGAGTCTTATGCAGGCATTCAAAAATCTTATTTTCGCACCCGAAAAGGAAGAGGAATACCTGCCCGCAATGCAAAAAAACGGCTTTAACGGCGCAGAGCATTACAGAGTATTTGCCATTACTTTTTACGGCGCCGACGGTAAGGAAATAACATCGCCGCTCTATTCAAAAAACAAGATGCTTTTATGGCGTATTTTTGCAAGATCGGATTCGCCGGCGGCAATGTTTATATATACCTCACGCCTAATTGTTGTAAAGCAGCGGTGTCCGGAGCATTGCGTTGAACGGATACTTACGACGCTTGAAAAAGCTTTCAGGCAAAGCAAGACAAGCTATAAAATAGGCATTTCGGACGATGGGACAGGTTACCTTTCCGTACCTTATCTTTTTAAACACGCGAATGCTGCGCTTGTTACGGCAAAATATGAAAGCTCTGCAGTGACTAAGTATGACGATATAGGCATAAACCGTCTTATACTTGCGGTTGAGGATAAAGCCATATTAGAAACTTATGCAAATGAGGTTCTGAGCGCAGTTATTCGCTACGATGAAGAAAACAACACCGACTGCACCGAGCTTTTAAAGCTTTATATAGAGTGCGATTGCAGTGTTAACACAGTGGCGGAGAAAAGCGGAGTTCACCGAAATACCGTAAACAACCGCATAAAACAAATAAGGGGACTTTTGGGCAGTACGCTTACCGAAAAGAAAAAGGCTGAGCTTGTATTGGCATTTAAAATTAAAGATTTAATCAGGTTTATTTAAAGGAGGCAATTTAAAATGGACGCAAAAACTATTGCAGAATATCATAAAAAGTATAATTTACAGTCTTGGTCAAAACAGGCGGCAATTAACCCGCTTCCCATTAAGGATGCCGAGGGTATATATTTGTATGACTTTGACGGCAACAGATATACCGATATGTCAAGCCAGCTTGTAAACCTTAATGTGGGGCATAAAAACCGTCAGATAATTGACGCCATAAAAGAGCAGGCGGAAAAATACTGTTACATAGCGCCGTCTTATGCAAGCGAGCCGAGAAGCACCTTAGCCAAAATGATAGTTGACCTAATGCCTGATAATATGGCAAAGGTATTCTTTACAAACGGCGGTGCGGACGCAAACGAAAACGCAGTAAAAATCGCCCGTATGTATACCGGTCGCCATAAAATATTTTCAAGATACAGAAGCTACCACGGCTCAACCTACGGTGCCGGCAATCTTACGGGAGAGCCGAGGCGTTATCCGCTTGAACCCGGCGCTCCCGGATTTATAAAGTTCTTTGACCCTTATGTTTACAGGGAAAAAATTAAGTTTGATTCCGAAAAGGCAGCAGCGGATTATTATGTTGCAAAGCTCAGGGAACAGGTTGTTTACGAAGGACCCGACAGCGTAGCCGCAATAGTTGTGGAAACCATTACGGGTTCTAACGGCGTAATCATTCCGCCCGAAGGGTATTTAAAGGGTGTCAGAGCCATTTGCGATGAGTTCGGCATTATGATGATCTGCGACGAGGTTATGGCAGGCTGGGGAAGAACCGGCAAAATGTTTGCATTCGAAAATTTCGGCGTTAAACCCGATATAGTTTCCTTCGCAAAGGGTGTTACCTGTGGTTATGTTCAGCTCGGCGGCGTTTGCGTGTCAAAGGATATAGCGGCATTTTTCGATGACCACCTGCTTTCCTGCGGACTTACCTACAGCGGTCATCCGCTTGCCTGTGCTGCCGGCGTTGCGTGCTTAAATTATTATAAAGACGCAAACATTCTTGAAAATGTCAATAAATCGGGTAAGACCTTGGGCGAATGCCTTGAAGAAATGAAAAAAGCTCATCCGAGCGTCGGCGATGTACGTTATATCGGGCTTTTCTCGGCGGTAGAGCTTGTAAGGGATAAGGAAACAAGAGAACCCCTTGTTCCTTACGGAAAAGACCCCGACGGAATTATGGGCAAGCTTATCGGTGAGCTTAAAAAGCGCGGATTTATGACCTATTCGCACGAGAATATGATTATAGTTGCGCCTCCGCTTATTATAACAACCGAGCAGATCAAGGAAGAGCTTAAAAAGCTTGACGAGGTGCTTTATATTGCGGATGAAATTATAGGTAAGAGGTGACGGATATGTCAGGCGGACATTACGATAACATAAAAACCGCAAATCTTTTTGATTGCCTTAGCATATCGCAAACTCGAATAGTGCCGTCAAATTTAAGGAATGTGCCTGCCGGATATTCGGAAGTACCGCTTGTGTTTCATTTAAAACCCGAAACAGCGAAAAAACTTTCCTTCAGGGTGCCTTGGGGCGGTGTTGTGTACGGGTTTATAAATTCCGCTCACGGACTTCGGGAGAAGCTGGGACTGGGTTCAAATATAACGGATGTTGCAATTTCAGATTGGGACGGCAGGTTTATGCTAATATTTGAGACCGAAAATGAAACGGACTCGGTTGCTTTTAATGTTGAAGAGAAAGATGTTATAAGGCTTTTAAGCGAGTGCCGCAGACCGACAGAAATGTAGAAAGGATGAATGGCTTATGTATAAATGCAGTGAAGAACGAATGAAGGATAAAATAGAGACCTTTTCAAAATACGGCGATGCCGGACACGGCGGAATAACAAGATATTCGCTGTCGGACGCGGCAATTAAGGCTCGCAACGAATTTGTAAAGCGGATGACGGCAATAGGAGCAACTGTTGAGACAGATGATGTTGCCAATATGTACGCAACAATTCCGGGCTCCGACCCCGACGCTAAACGGATAGTAATGGCGTCGCATGTAGACTCGGTT
>USAR01000255.1 GCA_900552605.1 uncultured Oscillospiraceae bacterium
CCGACCACAGATACAGATTGAGCCACGAAGAAGCAGAAGATTATTTCGGTGGTCTTAAAGCGGCGGCAAACGGCACTGATATTATGCTTACCGAGTGTGGTCAGATTTACGATAACGGTCAGTTCTCTTGGAATATAAACGAGATTCAGCTTTTCCACGACCTTGTAAGGCATGGTATAAACGGTGCGCTTATTTGGTGTATCAACGGTGTGTTTATAACCGACCCTTGTTCGTTTATGATGCGCAATCCTATCGACTATTGGGATTGTCCGCAGTGTGACGGCGGCATTAACAACGTTCGCGAAAATTACTATCGTATGGCAATGCTTTCAAGGTACATTCCAAACCACTGTAAATCAGTTAAAACCGAAATTACAGTAGGCAACGGCTCGGTTATTCGCTCATCGGCTTTTGTAAGCGGCGACGATGTTACCGTTGTGCTGGAGCTTAACGACTCGATTACCTATGACCGCAACATAGAAATCAAGCTTTCAAGAGCAGTTGGAAAAAAGTTTTATAAGCACGTTTACCGTATGCCGTACATAAGAAACGGCAACGCAACAATGCCGCCGGTTTGCGGAATATTTGAAGCCGGTGATACCATTTCAGATACCGTTAATTCCGACTATCAGGAGATTGTTTACACCACCGTTCCGCCTGTTGTGCAGGTTGAAATGGCAGAGAATGAGGTGTTTCTCAAACGCGGTCAGGACTATCCGCTTAACGCAGGCGTTATAGACGGTAACGGCGGAGTTGAGTTTGAGCTTGCGGCTAAGGTCGGAGATTCGGCAGAGTTCGACTCGGTAAACAATATAGTACGCTTTGGTAAAAATGCAAAGAAAGGCGATATGTTTGCTGTTAAGGCAACTGCCGCAAGGCATACCGACGCAACAAACGTTACTGTATTCAAGGTTTTGGACTGACAGTGTAACAAACAGTTAACAATATTAAAGCCAAGCAATCGTTTTATTGAGCGATTGCTTGGCTTTTTTGCGTGAATATAAGTTTTTTATAAAGAGAGAAATATAAAAATTAACTATTAAATTGTCGGAAACAAAATTTCAGGGCTCTTATGGTCAAAGTGTACAAATATATTGGAAAAGATTTGTATATGTTTTTTGTGAAAATCTATTGTAAAATCGGCTGCGGTATGGTATTGTTTCCTTGGATTTTAAAAGCAAATGTACCGAAAACAGCAAATTTTCTGCATTTTGCGGCGCGCAAAGTAAAAAATGCGCCATGTAAAAATTATCCAAATTTGTCTAAAGACGGACTAAAGAAAACGGAGTGATTATATGAATAACGTAAAATTCACCAAAATTGAAAAACAAAGCTTCACGGTTAAAGAAATGCGGGCATTCGGTTTCAGTATTATTGACGGTATTCGCGGCGATATCGTAGACTGCGAAACAGGAAAATTGCCCGAAATGAAGCTTGCAGGTAATTATACTGATGAAGCAATTGAGTCCTGCACCGAGCGTGCAAGAATCGGGAACCATATTGACGTTATGTGTCCCACTGCCGAGATAGCCTTTGATATTGGCAGAGAAATGAAGGTTGAAAAGGCAGCGTTAAAAGCTTATTATCACGAGTATGACGCCACCAACTATTCATTGGGAGAGTTCAAGCTTTACGCTTCCGATAACCGCGACGACCTTTTTAACAGCGAAAACGAGGTTGCGCACGAGTGCGGTAAGGACAGCTGGTTCTACGGTGTTCGCAACAATGCCGATTGGGAATATGATGTTAACGGCAGCTTCAGATACTTCGGTGTTAAGATCCTTAACTCAAACCCCACAGACGACATTATCCGTATCGGTTACATCGGTCTTTACAATAATGACTATACATATAGCTTTAGTTATCTTTTGGATAATTATCCCGAGAATGTTTTTGTAGGTCAACAGCCGTCGGCACTTACAGACAGCTGCGTTTTTGATGACGGCGCAATTGTTGCTGTTGACGGCGAGCAGTCTTTCACTTTTGATACCTGCGGCTTTGATAACCTCTCGAAAATCTGGGTTATAGGCTCCGGCGACCTTAATATAAGCATAGACGGCTTCCCGGCACCCACTGTAAATGAAATTCCAAAGGGCAGAAAAGAATATATTTTCGAAACCGAGGGAACTGCGGTTAAGAACGGTAAAATAGATATAAATGTAGGTGGCAAAGGCAGCCTTGACCAAATCGGCGGCTTCTGCAAAAACCGTGCAGTAAAGGTTGAGCTTGACGACGTCATTTGCGATGATTTTATGGGAATAGGTGCAAATGTTTTGCCGATGTCGTTTATGCCCGAGAATATTGAATCCGGTTACAACGAGGTTTATTGGCAGGTTGAAAAGGAACGTATCAGAAAGGCAAAGCCGCACGTTGTAAGAATGTGGTTCCAGCCGGATTGGCTTTGCGAAACCTATGATCAATATAAAAACGGGAAGTATGATTTCGACTGTCAAAAGCTGCAGTCTGTATACCATTATCTCGACATTTTCAAAGAGTGCGGAGCAGAGATTGAATTTAACTTCGGTTGGAAGGTTACAAGCCACGCGCAGGATTGGTATTCGCTCGATATAGGAGATAAAAAGCGCAACTCAGCACCGAAAGAGATTGACCTTTTCGCAAAATGCTGCGGTGCAACGCTTTATGAGCTTATTAAAAACCGTGGGTACGATAACATTAAGTATCTTACTTTCTACAACGAACCCGATTACGGCAACTACACTTTAAAGGGCGATTTTGCCGTGGGCGAGGGTGTAGATCGCAGACCGTATTGGGAAAAGATGATGCGAGAGTCATATGCCGAGCTTGAGCGCTTGGGTCTTGGCTACATTAAGATGTTGGGCTGCGAGCAGTC
>USAR01000256.1 GCA_900552605.1 uncultured Oscillospiraceae bacterium
TCAAAACCCGTCATGCATGACCGTAGCACAAATGCCCGAAAACATAGGTCTTAAGCACATTAAGCTCTTTATCCGCAATAAAAATATCCGCTCGTTTGCCGGGTGCAATGCTGCCGCGCTCGCCGTCAACGCCAAGCGACACCGCAGGATTGTGCGACGCCGCTTTAACCGCTGATTCAAGCGGTATTCCGATGCTTACAGCATTTTTAACGCCACGCAGAATAGTTGATGCGCTGCCGTTTATAGTGCCGTTTTCAAAGTACGATATTCCGTTTTTAACGGTACAAGTGTGCTCTTCAGCGGTGTATTCTCCGTCTGGCAGTCCTGCCGCGGCAATAGAATCGCTAACAAAATTAACTCTGTTTTCACCCTTGCATTTAAAAATAAGCTTAACAATTCCGCTTGAAACGTGACCGAAATCTCCGATAACCTCGCAGTGCACCGCGTCGTTTGTAAGCACCTCTTCCAAAATACCCTCGTTTCTGTGGTGCAGCGGACGCATTGCATTAAAGGTGTGAATTGCAACCGTTGCACCTGCCTTTATTGCCGCTGCCGCTTCGGCTGCTGTTGCGTTGCTGTGACCGATTCCGACGGTTATACCGTTTTCTTTGGCGGTTGCAATAACCTCACAGGCCCTCTTAAGCTCCGGCGCAATCGTGATAAGCCTTATTATTCCGTCAGCCGCCTTGCAGTATTCCTTCAAAAGCTCGCTGTCGGGTTGCCTTAAATACTGCGTCTCGTGCGCCCCGCGATACTTTTCGCAAAGAAAAGGTCCCTCAAGATGCAGCCCCAAAATATCAGCGCCGCCTTGCCGACCCATTGCTTTTTTTGTGCAGCCGATCGCCTTTAATGTTATGTTCTTGGGGTAAGAAGAAAGCGTCGGCACAATTGAGGTAACGCCGTTTGTCGCTTCAAACTCGGCAATTTTTGCAAGCGATTCCTCGCTGAGATCCCTTACCGAATAACCGCCGCCGCCGTGCAGGTGCTCGTCAATAAGACCCGGCAGCAGGTATTTATCCGTTATATCAACCTCGTCGCCGCCCGAAAGACCGTGTCCCATCTCGGCAATAATGCCGTTTTCAACACGCACATCAAGCCTGTGAAAAGTGAAATTGCCAGTTAGCACTATTCCGTTTTTTAAAAGCATTGCCGGCTCTCCTTACCGAATAAATTTATAAATATAACACTTATATTCTATAACGACTTTTGCGCCGTGTCAATAAGCGGTGCGGCAAATGCACGAAAATGATAGATTGAGCGAGCGGTAATTAACTGCGGCAAAACACCTAAAGCCTTATTCAACCGCTGTATGCTCTGTCGGCAAAAAATGCAGCGGCAATACCAAGAGCTGACAACGAAAACCAAACCCACACCGCACTTCCGAAGCCTGCGGCGGAAATCACAACCGTAAAGAGCATATTAGCAGCGGCAGAAGCGGCATAGCACGCCGAATCAAGCAAACCGGATACACTTGAAACGTGTCCGGTTTCACGAAAGCGCAGACAATACATATTAAATATAACGGAATTTGCCGTGCCCATTGCGGCATTCGAAAGCAGCATACCGACTACGGGCAGCCACACCGTTTTGACGCCGACTGTAACGAGCAAAAACGAAACGGCAGAAGCGGAAAAAAGCATTATCAGCGTTTTTATATCGCTTTTGATAAGCTTATATAAAAACACCGCAAAAAAGCCTGTGCCTATACCGATAACGGGAATTATCGCGGAAATTACCGACGCCGCCCTTTCTCCGATTGAAAGATTTTTTGAAAAATACGTCGGAATCCAATAAGCCACAGCGTGCTTAACGGTTCCGTTCAGCATTGTTACAAAAAGCATTATTATAAAAGGCTTTTTAAAAAATTCCGCTTTAAAATTAAAACAAATCATAGTTCGTTTACGTTCATTTTCGCTCTTATTGTCGTTACTGAATGATGCAGCTGCTCTTGTGCTGCCGTTTTCTGCGTGACTGAGCAAAAAATAGTGCGCGACCGCAGCTGCCGCAACCGCTGCACCGGATACTGCAAAACACTCTCGCCAAATGCCGTGCTCCGCTGCGACGATTGCCAAAATATATGCCAAAAACATTCCGACATACGAGCTTGTGCTTGCAAGCGCCAAATAAAATGCGGCGCGGCTTTCGTGACAGCTTTCAACTATTGTGCGTGTAATCGATCCCCAAAGCATTGAAAGCGAAAATCCGATAACACCCCAAAGCAGTGCGCCGAGTCCGGCAAAAACAGGCAGTGAAAACAAGAATGTGCAGACCCCTGCCGAAAAAAGACCTATCGAAACCATATATTTCGCCTTTATTTTGTCGCCTAAAAAGCCGTTTATAAATTGACCGCAGGCATAAAGAATCAGCATAACAGAGCCGTAAGCGCCAAGCTGACCTTCGCTGAAATCGCCGCTTTTTAAAATTGTCGGCATAAGAGCGCTTAAAATATTGCGCAGCGTATAGCAGAAGGTGTAAGCAACGCAGCAGTTAACAGCCACGCCCATTCCGCGGTTTTTGTTTTTTAAATAATCGGCTGCTTTCGACCTTTCAAGCCGCTTTTTATAATCCTCGACATCATCGGCATACAGTTCCTTTTCGTCAAGCTTTATCTTTTCAGTCAAAATCAACACCGCTTTCCTTTTTAGTTGGTTTTCAAACGTCTTAAAGTATATCACCAAGCGCCTAATTTACAATAGCTGAACACAGTATTGAAATTTATCCGTTTTTATTGTATAATATCACGGTAAAAATTCATTTTTTCTGAACGGAGCAAATTTCAATGAATGAAAGACAGCTTGAGATTTTAAATTACTTATCAAAAAAGAAAACCGCCTCGCTTGAAGAACT
>USAR01000257.1 GCA_900552605.1 uncultured Oscillospiraceae bacterium
TCTCAAAATAAATGCCGGTATACATAGGAGTTGCGTTTTCTTCGTCAACAGCAAAAATTGTCTGCCTTACCATAGCTTTAAGCATTGAGCCGGGCATTTTAAGCTCCTTTCCTCCTGCGGCGCTCGGAATTTCCGGAAATTCTTCTGCAGGCTGTCCCACAATGTCAAAGGAAGAGCTGCCCGACGTTATATGACAGACACAGTTTGTTCCCACTTCAACCGTTACTGTATCCTCAGGCATTTTTCTTATAATTTCAAGCAACAGCTTTGCACCGATTACAATATCGCCGGGATCCTCGCAGTCGGCTTCAAGCTCCTTCTTCATACCTATTTCATAGTTATAAGCCGCCATTGTAATGCGACCGTCTTCCGCAGAAAATAAAATACCTTCCAAAACGGGCAGCGACGATTTATTAGCAACCGCACGACTGAGCTTTCCTACTGCTGTGGATAACTCGTTTTTGTTAACACTGAATTTCATTTTTTGCGCTCCTTCTCGTGTATGTAATATATCTTAAATTTATATAAGTAACATTAAGGGGGTTGAAAAGATTGGAAAACTGTCGAATTATCGCTGTTTTAAAGGTTGAAACCCAATTTTTGGAATGTGGAAAAAGGTTTTATAAAAGTTTGAAAACTTTTTCGGTTTTTCACTTTTCCAACCCCTGTTGAAAATCTTATGAAAACTTCCGTTGAAAATTGAAAAACTTTTAAAGGCAAAAAAAGCATAAATAAACCTGCTAAAATGCTTTTAATATTTTTTTCAACACAATTTATGCTTGCTTTTTAAGAGCTTCAATAATCTCGTTAACCCGGCGCTCTTCAAAGCTGTTTTCGTTAAGCTTTTCTTCAACCTTCCTTAAAATATAGCCGATTGAGGAATGATCAAGCTTAAACTCCTTGCTTATTTGCATATTTGAAATGTTTGTAACCTTACTTGTAACATATATGGAAACATGTCTTGCCCAAGCAATATCCGCCGAACGCTTGCGAGAGCGAATATCCGTTTCGCTTACCTCAAGCATTTTTGAAACGGCTGCGATAACCTTTTCAACATTTATAGGCTCTATTCTTGCGTCACTTACAATATTTCTTATGTAGTTTTGAACAATGGTAAGCGACGGATTTACCTTGTGCAGATTTATGTATGCTTTAATTGAGTTTATAATACCCTCTATCTGCCTTATGTTGGTTTTAACCTGGTCGGCAATAAAATATATAACATCTTCGGAAAGCTTGATGTCGGCTTGCTGAATTTTCTCGTTGATAATACCTATTCTTGTTTCAAAATCCGGTGCGGCAATATCGGCAAGCAGTCCGTTTTCAAATCTTGAACGCAATCTGTCGTCGAGGTTGTTTATATCCTTCGGCGCACGGTCGGAAGTAATAACTATCTGCTTTTTGGTTTGCAAAAGAGTGTTGAAGGTATTAAAAATTTCTTCCTGCGTTTGTTCCTTGCCCTCAATAAACTGAATATCGTCGATAAGCAGCACATCGACCGAGCGAAAACGACTGTGAAAAAGATTTATCGTACCTGCTCTTAAAGACTCTATAAACATATTTGTGAAATCTTCGCATAAAATATACTCCAGCTTTAAATCCGGATAAAGCATTGCTATTTTATTGCGAATTGCAAACATTAAGTGTGTTTTACCGACGCCGCTTGCACCATATATCAGCAGAGGATTATAAAATACTGCGGGGTTTTCCGCAACGGTCATAGCGGCAGCTTGTGCATATCTGTTTGATGAACCGAGCACGAAATTTTCAAAAGTAAACTCGCTGCCTACCATATGAGGTACAAGCTGTGCAGGCTCAGGTATTTTATCAAGACCTCTTGTAGGATCTAGATTAACAATAAATTCAATCTCGATTAAAGTACCTAAAATGCTTCCGCAGCACTCTTTTAAATGCTCTTTATAAGTGTTTTCCACAATATCTCTGTGAAAGGTTGTGGGAACTGAAATATACATAATGCCGTTTTTAATGTCCAAAATGTAAGATTCGCTGAGCCACATATTGTAGCCCGGCACGGTTATGTATTTGTTAGCTTTCATTTCCTCGCAAATGCTGTCCCATAATTCCGAAAAAGAATTCATTTTTTTACACCCATTTTGTATAAATTTTTTAATTGCCCTTCGCCGCTGAAATTCTTAAATAACCGTCCGTTTTTTGCTTTTTATGTAATTCTTAAAATGCCGAAATAATTTTTGAATTGCAAAAATAAAAAAGTTATGCAATAAAGAAAATACACAAAGAAAAAAATAAGACCATAATTGCGCACGTAATAACAGAGCAATATATTTTTATTATATATTATACTAATAAACCATACATATACTATTATAGCACATTTACAGATAATATCAAGTACTTTTAACCTATATCTTCAAAAACCGCAAAAAACACACCAAAAAACGAATATTTTGGTATGTGCTTTTTCAGTGTATTATTAAATCAACGCAAAATGCAAGCCGAAATTAACCATAGCACACAAATACGAACACCGATTTTGGCAAGGAAAGACTTTGCGAATACAGCGTTAAAATACTCGTAAATCCGTTAGGATTTACTGCGTTTTTGCCTTGTATTTACGCAAAGCTTTCAACTTGACAAAATTCTACGACCTAAAACTGAGTAATATTGGGTAATTTTTTTGCTAGGAGGAGCGCATAAGGCTAACGCCTATAAACGACGACGAACAAAAAAGCGCCGATATTACACTGTTTTAGGCAGATTCGGATTATTATCGCTTGCCTAGGCAAGCGATAGTCGAACCC
>USAR01000258.1 GCA_900552605.1 uncultured Oscillospiraceae bacterium
GTGGGCATTTATTCTGTATGTTAACGAGGTTAGAGAAAGCCGCGGTGAAAGACCGCAAGAAAAAAGCAAAGAAACAAAAGAAATTGTGCTGGATGAATCAACCGCAGATGATGACGCTGTTGAAAAGCTGATGGAAGTGCACGCAGATAAATCGCAAGAGGAGCTTGAGGAAATTCTCAATGACGAATCATACACTATAGACGCACGCGTTGCTGCAAAGCGGCTGATAGAGCAAAGCAAAGAAGCGCAGGATTAAATCAGTAATAATTGAACAAAAAAGCTTTGACAGCGATGATACTGTCAAAGCTTTTTTAATGAGTTTTTATGCGCTATGGTTAACCATAGCACGCGTTGTTGCAAAGCGGCGAGACTCTTCTCTTGTATCGTGCCAGCCGCAAGAAACAAAACCGACACTCTATCAGCGCAAATGCCAAAGCGATGTCGGTTTAATTGAGTAAGTATTAAGAAAGCTATTATGAATTTTCGGAAAGCTGTTTGTCAATTGCCGCTGCCGCTGTCTTGCCCGCGCCCATCGCAAGAATAACCGTTGCGGCGCCTGTCACGGCATCGCCGCCGGCGTAAACGCCTTTTCTTGATGTTTCTCCCGTTTCCTCTTCAACGATAATTCCTCCGCGGCGGTTGACCTCAAGGCCTTCCGTTGTGTCCTTCATAAGCGGATTGGGACTTGTGCCGATTGAGATTATAACGCAGTCGACATCGAGCAAAAATTCGGAATTTGGGATTTCCACAGGGCTGCGCCTGCCCGATTCGTCCGGCTCACCAAGCTCCATTTTAATGCATTTCATACCGTTCACAGTGCCGTTTTTGGGGTCACGCTTGTCATCGGGATTGTGGTATCCAAAAATTTCGGTGGGGTTGCAAAGCAGGTTGAATTCAACCCCCTCTTCCATTGCATGCTCAACCTCTTCCTTTCGTGCAGGCAGCTCTTCAAGGCTGCGGCGGTACACAATATGCACCTCGCCTGCGCCGAGTCGCAGTGCGGTTCTTGCGGCGTCCATCGCCACATTGCCGCCGCCCACAACCGCCACGCGTTTTGCGTGCATAATAGGTGTTGAACTGCCCTCTTTATAAGCTTTCATAAGGTTGGAGCGTGTTAAGAACTCATTTGCCGAATAAACACCCTTAAGTGATTCACCTTTAATTCCCATAAACCTCGGCAGTCCTGCACCGCTGCCTATAAACACCGCTTCAAAGCCATCTTCGAAAAGCTCGTCAACAGTAAGCGTTTTGCCGATTATAACATTGGTTTCGATTTTTACACCAAGCTTTTTAAGTGTGTCAACCTCTTGTTTCACGATTTTTTTCGGCAATCTGAATTCAGGTATGCCGTAGCTTAAAACGCCGCCTGCGGTGTGCAGCGCCTCAAAAACCGTTACCTCATAGCCTTTTTTTGCAAGGTCGCCTGCGCATGTAAGCCCTGCAGGACCCGATCCGATAACAGCTACACGCTTACCGTTAGACTGCGGCTTTTTAATATTGCCGCCGTGCTCTGCCTTCCAATCGGCAACAAAGCGCTCAAGCCTGCCGATTCCCACAGGCTCACCTTTAATTCCGCGCACACATTTTGCTTCGCATTGCGTTTCCTGCGGGCAAACTCTGCCGCAAACAGCGGGCAGAGAAGATGACTCGGCAATAATATCATATGCCTTTTCAAAATCTCCCTCTTTAACCTTTTCGATAAATGCGGGAATGTGGATTTTAACGGGGCAACCGCCGACGCAGGGCATATTTTTGCAGTTAAGACAACGCAGAGCCTCGTCGATCGCAGTTTCTTTCGAATATCCTGTCGCAACCTCAAAAAAGTTTTTTGCACGCTCTTTCGGCGGCTGCGTGGGCATTGGGTTTTTCTTTGGATTCATATTGGGTTTAGCCGCCATTTACTTTTCCTCCTTAAACAGGTTGCAATGCTTTTCATATGCGTGTTTTTCAAATTCTTTGTACATTGTTCCGCGCTCCATAGCCTCGTCGAAATCAACCTCATAACCGTTGAAATCGGGACCGTCAACGCAGGCAAACTTGGTTTTACCGCCAACGGTAAGCCGGCAGCCTCCGCACATTCCCGTGCCGTCAATCATAATCGGGTTCATTGAAACGGTGGTGGGCACACCGAAGGGACGCGCGGTTTCCACAACAAATTTCATCATAATAAGCGGCCCGATTGCAAAGATCTCGTCGAAATTTTCTCCGTTTTCAATTGCGTTTTTAAGCGGAACGGTAACAACACCTTTTTCGCCGTAGCTGCCGTCGTCTGTCATAACTGTAAGGCTTTTTGAGCATGCCTTAAATTCATCTTCCAAAATAACAAGGTCGCGGTTTCTGAAGCCGATTATAGAGTGCACCTCGGCGCCTGCTTCGTGCAGCGCTTTTGCAATGGGCAGTGCAATGGCGCACCCAACGCCGCCGCCCACAATGCAGGCTTTTTTTATTCCTTCAAGCTCTGTCGGTCTTCCGAGAGGCCCTGCAAAATCAGCAATAAATTCGCCCTCTTGCTTTTTGCCGAGAGCTGCCGTTGTTGCACCGACTATCTGAAAGATTATGCACACAGTGCCGTTTTCTTTATTACAGCCTGCAATGGTCAGCGGTATGCGCTCTCCCTCGTCGTCAACTCGCAGAATGATGAATTGACCCGCCTTGCCCTTAGCGGCAACCAGCGGAGCTTTGATCTCCATTTTTGTAACCGTCGGATTAAGAACTTCCTTTTTAGTGATTTTATACATCTGCATTTCGCCTTTCCTAAGCG
>USAR01000259.1 GCA_900552605.1 uncultured Oscillospiraceae bacterium
ATTCAAAAAGCCGACGGAGAAGAGTGGGTTTTGGAGGTTGAAAAAGAGTTTGAAGATGATTTAGGCATGGAGTTTGAAAATGGGTTGATGGATGAGTATCGTTCCTGCCGGAATAAGTGCATGTTCTGCTTCATCGATCAGATGCCGGAGGGAATGAGAGATACTCTTTATTTTAAAGATGATGACTCACGTCTTTCCTTTCTTTTCGGCAACTATATAACACTTACAAACCTTTCCGAGCACGAGGTTGAGCGAATTATTAAGATGCACATAAGCCCCATTAACGTTTCTGTGCACACAACAAACCCCGGGCTGCGTGTTAAAATGATGAAAAACCGCTTTGCAGGTGAAAAGCTTGCATTGCTCAAGCGTTTTTCAGACGCAGGCATTGCGCTGAACTGTCAGCTTGTGCTGTGTCCCGGTTGGAACGACGGTGATGAGCTGCGTCGCTCGCTTTCCGATTTGCTTAAATACCCAACCGTAGGTTGCATTGCCTGCGTTCCCGTGGGTCTTACAAAATACCGTGAGGGGTTGGAAAAGCTTGAACCTTTCAGCAAGGAGCGCTCGGCGGAGGTTATTGATATAATAGACAGCTTCGGCGACGAGTGCTTTAAAACTCGCGGAGAAAGAATTTGCTATGCTGCCGATGAATTTTATCTGAAAGCAGAGCGTGAAATACCGGAACCGGATTTTTACGGCGACTTTTTGCAGCTTGAAAACGGAGTAGGTCTTTGGTCGCTTTTCAAAAGCGAGTGCGAGCAAGCGGTTGAGGATATCAACCAAAATGAAACAGAAAGAAATGTCTCGGTTGCGACGGGAGTGGCGGCAGCTCCGCTTATAAGCTATGCCGCAAGGCTGTGCGAAAAAAAGGTAAAAGGACTTCATGTTACCGTTCATACTGTTATAAACAATTTTTTCGGAGAGAATATTACAGTTGCAGGTCTTGTCACGGGCGGCGATATAATAGAGCAGCTGTCCGGGAAACCGCTCGGCAGCGAGCTGCTCATTCCGTCTGTTATGCTGCGTCAGGGTGAGGATTGCTTTTTGGATGATATAACCGTGCCCGAGCTTGAGGAAAAGCTTGCAATAAATGTCAAAGCGGTTTCGGGCGACGGATATGAATTTATTGACGCACTTTTGGGTAATGACAGCCAAAGCGGCGATGTTTCAAATGTTGTTTTTGAAAGATGATTTCAGATGTGATGAGGTATACTCTCACGGCAGATTTTAAGTAATAAAGTGAGGTGCAGATAATGGCAAAACCGATTGTTGCAATTGTGGGAAGACCTAATGTCGGTAAATCCACACTTTTCAATAAGCTTTGCGGAAAACGCCTTTCGATTGTGGACGATACACCCGGCGTTACGAGGGACAGAATATACGGTAACGCGCAGTGGCAGAACCGCGATATTCTGCTTGTTGACACGGGCGGAATCGAGCCTGCGGGAGATGACATTATTCTTTCGGAAATGCGCAAGCAAGCACAGCTGGCCATTGACACGGCACAGGTTATAATTTTTGTTGTGGATATTCGCACAGGAGTTACAGCAACCGATTACGAGGTTGCCTCAATGCTGCAAAAAAGCGGGAAACCTATAGTGCTTTGCGTTAATAAATGCGATTCCGTCGGGCGAGAGCCAATGGAAATATATGAGTTTTATAATCTCGGAATAGGTGACCCGATTGCTGTTTCGTCGGTTCACGGTCACGGAACAGGCGACCTTTTGGACGCAGTTTTCGAGCATTTGGACGAACAAAGCGACACGGAAGAAGAAAGCAGCGTTATCGATGTTGCTGTTATCGGCAAACCAAATGCAGGTAAATCGTCGCTTGTTAACAAAATCTCTGGCGAGGAGCGTTCAATTGTTTCAAGCATTGCAGGAACAACGCGAGACGCTATTGATACTTTGGTTGAAAACAAATACGGCTGCTTTAATTTTATTGACACGGCAGGCTTAAGGCGCAAAAGCCGTGTTGACGACCAGATTGAAAAATACAGCATACTGCGCGCAAAAATGGCGATTGAGCGCGCGCAGGTCTGCGTTATTATGATAGACGGCGCGGAGGGGTTTACAGAGCAGGACTCAAAGGTTGCAGGTCTGGCGCTTGAGCAGGGCAAGGCTTGCATAATTGCCGTTAACAAATGGGATATTGTTGAAAAAAGCGGTGATACAATGGATAAATACCGCAAAAAGCTTTGCAATGATTTTTCGTTTATGTCGTTTGCGCCGATAATTTTTATCTCAGCAAAGACAGGGCAACGTCTTGACAGGCTTTTCGAGCTGATAAAATATGTGCACGCACAAAACACAATGCGCATTTCAACGGGTATGCTTAACGACATTTTGGCAGAAGCAACCGCAAGAACACAACCGCCGAGCGACAAGGGTAAGCGCCTTAAAATATACTATATGACTCAGGCATCAACCGCACCGCCTACTTTTGTTTGCTTTTGCAACCGTGCGGAGCTGTTCCACTTTTCATATCAGCGTTACCTTGAAAACCAGATTCGCTCAACCTTCGGTCTTGAAGGCACTCCCGTTAAATTTATTATAAGAGAACGCGGCGATGGAAAAACAAAGGCATAACTCCGCTTTGTACTATTAAAAAGGAGGCTGCAATATTGGCAAAAATCGTAATACTCGGCAGCGGCGGCTGGGGCATTGCTCTGGCAATCATTGCAAATTCAAACGGAAACCAAGT
>USAR01000260.1 GCA_900552605.1 uncultured Oscillospiraceae bacterium
CTAAACGGTTAACGAGGAGAAGGGACAATCGAATCTTCGGCGGATACCCTTCCGGCAGTGACTTATCAAAAAGTCGCCTGTCGTGAGTGCCGCGCTCAAATATACGGGCAACCGTAAAACAAAGCAGGCATAAAAACAAACAAAGCAAATAAGGTCGGAAAAGATTTTTAAAAAACGCAGTGCCGTTTTTTTTGTTGTGCGGCATCAATTATTTAAAACAGCTGTTGACCGATGTTTGCCGAAAAAATGTTTTTAGAAGGGAAATTATAATTATGTGTGGTATAGTCGGATACACAGGCGCTGAAAATGCAGTGCCGAAAATCATAAAAGGTCTTAAGGTTTTAGAGTACCGCGGATACGATTCCGTGGGTATTGCAGGTCAGCTTAACGGCGGCATAGTGCTTTCTAAATGCAAAGGAAGAGTGGACGGATTAAGGGAACGCCTTGAAAAGGAAAATTTCCCAGAGCTTACCTGCGGCATCGGTCATACCCGTTGGGCAACCCACGGCGGCCCGTCCGATGTTAACGCGCACCCCCACGCAACCGAGCAGCTGGCTTTGGTTCACAACGGAATAATTGAAAACTACCGCGAGCTTAAAGCAGAGCTTGAAGAGAAGAGTGTAAAGTTTATTTCCGAAACCGATACCGAGGTTGCGGCAAGGGTTATAACCGATGAATATGAAAAGTGCGGCAATGCCCAAAAGGCAATATTTAATGCCACAAAGCGCATTGTAGGCTCATATGCCTTCGGCATTGTTTTCAAAGACCTGCCGGGTGAGCTTTTTGCAATGCGCAAGGACAGTCCGCTTATTGTTGCAACCGGCGTTGACGGCAGCTACATCGCATCGGATATGACGGCGCTTTTGCCGTTCACAAATGTTTTTCATTTGCTTGAGGAGGGTGTGCTGGCACACCTCACAAAGGATGGCGTGGAGCTTGTGCTTTCAAACGGTGAGATCAAGGATCCTGAGTGGCACAAGTCTGATTTAACGGTTGAAGCTGCCGAAAAGTGCGGTTACGACCACTTTATGCTAAAGGAGATTCACGAGCAGCCCGACGCTTTCTTCAAAACCGTTAGCGCGCGCATAAAAAACGGTTTGCCCGATTTTTCCGGTGATGGAATAAGCGACGATCTGTTTAACAAGGTTAACCGCATCTACGTTGTTGCCTGCGGCTCTGCAATGCACGCGGGTCTTGTCGGAAAAAACCTTATAGAGCACTGGGCAAGAATCCCCGTTACCGTTGAGATTGCTTCCGAGTTCAGATACAACGACCCGATTATCGACGATAAAACCCTTATGATAATTGTTTCGCAGTCGGGCGAAACCGCCGATAGCCTTGCCGCATTGCGTTACGGCAAAAAGCACGGCGCATTTACCTTCGGTATTATTAACGTGGTCGGCTCAAGCATTGCGCGCGAGGCTGACGCAACCCTTTACACATATGCCGGTCCCGAGATTGCGGTTGCCACTACCAAAGGTTACTGTGTGCAGGTTGCGGCATTTATGCTGATTGCGGCAAAGCTTGCCTTAATTTCAAAAAAGCTTTCGGAAAATGAGGTTAAAGAGCTTTGTGCCGAGATTTTGCGCGATGTGCCTGAGGCAATAAACAGCACTTTCGCTTTGCATGACCGCATTAAAGAGATTGCAAAAGAGATTTATGATACAGAAAACCTTTTCTATATCGGCAGAGGCATCGACTATGCCCTCGGTGTTGAAGGCTCGCTGAAGCTCAAGGAGATTTCATATATCCACTCCGAAGCATATGCCGCGGGAGAGTTGAAACACGGAACGATATCCCTTATAACAGAGGGAACTCCCGTTATCGCCGTTTCAACGTCCGATGCGCTGTATGATAAAACCGTAAGCAATATCCGCGAGTGCTCAAGCCGCGGTGCAAACGTGCTCTTCATTTGCCACAACGGCGCAAAACAGCCGGAAAGCGTTGCAAACACCGTTTTGCGCTTGCCGAACGTCGGTAAACACGCCGAAATGCTCGCCGCTATGACTGCGATGCAACTCATTGCCTATGAGGTTGCTCTACTGCGTGGATGCGACATAGACAAACCAAGGAATCTGGCAAAATCCGTCACAGTCGAGTGAGTTTTTTCTGAATTTTTCTTCAATATTTTGCTGCGTAGACACGAGATTAAGTGCTGAAAACATTTCTACCACTCGCTTTATCCCGATACAGCGTCGGGTATAAGAAAACGGTTTTTGTTTCAAGTTTTCGTTGTCGGCGATGCAAGGAACGATGTTGATTTTGAAAAAGTGAATATGCAATAAAAGCAAACGTCGACTTGAAGTTTCAGAGTCGGCGTTTGCTTTTTTTAAATTTTTAAACAGTTTTTTCGATAATTTTGAAGAAGTACGTTTTATTAAAACACAAAAATATATTCGTTTTTGAAATTGCAGAGCGCAGAAATTCTTTGTGTATTTCAATTTTTAAAACAATAAAAACGGATATATTTTAAGCTTTAAAAAAATTTAAGGATTGAGGGCGCTGATTGTTAAAATGCTATTGTTTTAAAGGCTTTGCCAAACGCCCGTTGCACGAAAATGCTGCAAGCTTAGCTGTCGTCGAAAAGCTCGGTGCTTTCAAAAAATAAATCAGCTGTTTTAAGGTACACTGTGT
>USAR01000261.1 GCA_900552605.1 uncultured Oscillospiraceae bacterium
GATGATTTTTTGCCGTGCATTATTATAATCACATCATAATCAAAACCGCGATTTATGCTCTTAAGCTTTTCCCCCACACCGCCTGCAAGCGCAGTGCCGCCGTCAAGACAAAACGGTACATCGGCACCGAGTTGCAATGCAATCTCGGAAAGCTCTTTTTTGCAAAGCGGATTTCCGTTTACAGTATTCAACATTTTAAGAACCGCCGCGGCATCAGTGCTGCCGCCGCCGAGCCCTGCGGAAACAGGTATGTTTTTTTTTATCGTTATATGCGCGCCGCCGCCTTTTTTAAGCTTTTCATAAAAAAGCTTTGCTGCCGAAAAGCAAAGGTTATCCTCGTTTTGCAGCGATGAATCATCGCCGCACGAAACCGATATATCCGATGCACTTTCAACGGTTATCTCATCGCACAAAGAAACAGACTGAAAAACCGAGCTGATTTCATGGTAACCGTTTTCCGTTTTTCCTACAACGTCAAGTGCCAAATTTAGCTTTGCAAACGCTTTACCGCACACTATCAATGGCTGCACTCTCCTTTGAAATTAACACAAAACCGCCAAATACACTGTGTCTTTGCGGTTTTTCTGCTGAATTTCAAATTATTTTACTATATTATAGCAATAGTTGTTGGCATTTTCAATCGTTTTATGTTATAATTATCGTAATAGTTATTTTATCGTTGGGATATTTTTATGTACGAAGGAGTATTTTAAAATGAAAGCAGTTATAACAGTTGTAGGAAAGGACACTGTGGGCATTCTTGCCACGGTTTCCGGCGAATGCGCAAAATTCAGAGTTAATATAGTTGAAGTTTCTCAGACAATTTTGCAGGATATGTTTTGTATGATAATGCTTTGCGACATTAAAGACGTATCTGTTCCTTTCACCAATTTTGCGTCTGAAATCAAAGGTTGCGGTCAGGACAAAGGTCTTGTGATCCACGTTATGCACGAAGATATCTTCAATTCAATGCACAGGATTTAGGTGAAACAAATGGGACTTCTTAATACAAAAGATATAATGGAAACCATCACGATGATCCAGCAGGAGCATCTTGACATCCGCACGGTTACAATGGGCATTTCACTGCTTGACTGCATTGATACCGACATTGAAAAAGCGTGCGAAAAGGTATACGAAAAGATTGTGCGCTGTGCAGGAAGACTTGTGCCGGTTTGTAATGATATTGAGCAGCAGCTCGGTATCCCGATTATCAACAAGCGTATTTCCGTAACCCCGATTTCCATGCTTACCGCCGCTTGCAAAAACTGTAATCCGGTGCTTTTCGCTAAGGCTCTTGAAAAGGCGGCAAGAGAAGTGGGTGTTAACTTCATCGGCGGATATTCCGCGCTTGTGCAAAAAGGTTTTTCTGCCGGCGATATTGAACTTATTAACTCAATTCCGGAAGCGCTTGACGTTACCGAGCACATTTGCTCTTCCGTTAACATAGGCTCAACAAAAAGCGGAATAAATATGGACGCCGTTGCGCTTATGGGAAAAATTATAAAGCAAACATCGATGCGCACCGCCGACCGCGACTGCATAGGTGCTGCAAAGCTGGTTGTATTTTGCAACGCTCCGGAAGATAATCCGTTTATGGCAGGTGCCTTTCACGGTGTGGGCGAGCCCGATTGCGTTATAAACGTCGGAGTTTCAGGCCCCGGTGTTGTGCGTGCCGCTTTAAGCAAGGCAGGCGACATTGATCTTGCGGCTGTTGCCGACCTTATTAAACGCACTGCTTTCAAAATTACAAGAATGGGTCAGCTTGTTGCCCTTAAAGCATCAGAGGCACTTAATGTCCCGTTCGGAATTGTTGACTTGTCTTTAGCGCCGACTCCCGCAGTGGGTGACTCGGTTGCTCATATATTAGAAGAGATTGGACTTGAATCCTGCGGTGCTTGCGGCACAACTGCGGCTCTTGCAATGCTTAACGACGCTGTTAAAAAAGGCGGCGTTATGGCCTCCTCTCACGTTGGCGGACTTTCCGGTGCATTTATCCCCGTTACCGAGGACGCAGGAATGATTGCGGCAGCAAGAAACGGCAGCCTTATTATTGAAAAGCTTGAAGCAATGACGGCGGTCTGCTCTGTCGGACTTGATATGATCAACATTCCCGGCGACACGCCCGACGAGGTTATCTCGGCAATTATCGCAGACGAGGCGGCAATCGGTATGATAAACACAAAAACCACCGCTGTGCGCCTTATTCCAGCAATCGGCAAAAAGATTGGCGATGAGCTTTCTTTCGGCGGTCTGCTCGGAAGCGGTCCTGTTATGAGAGTCAACACTGCGTCGCCTGCAAAGATGATTAAACGCGGCGGCAGAATACCTGCTCCGATGAACAGCCTTAAAAACTGATATTATCTATTAAAAATCAAAACAACCGTCAACCGTATGGCAGCAATGCCTATCAACGGTCGGCGGTTTTTGTTTTATTTTTCCGATTAGCGCTTATTCGACAGGTTGAGTTTTTTTGTATGCCGCACAAAGTTTTGCGGTTTTATCCCACGACCGGCGGTCTGCCCGCGCCGCGGCGCCCATCGCCTTTAGGCGATGGAAAAGCCGATTTATCG
>USAR01000262.1 GCA_900552605.1 uncultured Oscillospiraceae bacterium
AGCCGCAGGCTTTGATGCCGATTTTGCCGTTGACAGGCTGTAAAAAAGAACAGGGATAGTGCAAAATCGGCGCGCCGAGCGCGGGCTGAGCCTTTTCGACGGGCGAAGCAAAAAACCGCCGATTTGATTTTCAAAAAAGTAACGCTGAGTTTTCAGCATTAAGAAAACAGTGAAAAGTTTTTTAAAAATGTAACCTGCGCCGAGGCTGCGCAGTATTATTGGTGACAGCGCTCAACACACCCTCACAAAAAATGCAAAATGCTTTGTAAAACTGCTTTAAACTGTGTTGGTGCTGTTTTGTGGGGGGAAAAACTAATGAATGATTTAAAAACAAAAGCTGCGGCCTATAAACCCACTGCCGAAGAAATGTTTAATAAATATCATAACACGGTATGGCGGTTGGCGCTTGCAAGGGTTGGCAACACCTCTTGCGCCGATGATATTTTGCAGGAGGTGTTTTTGCGCGCAGTTCAAAAGCAACCGACCTTCGAAAGTGAGGAGCATTGCAAAGCGTGGCTTATAAAGGTAACCGTAAATTGCTCAAACAGCTTTTTGGGCAGTGCGTGGCGACGCCACTTTGCGGCGCTTAAATGCGATATTGCAGAAAGCTTTGAAATGCCGAAGGAAACAAGCGATGTTTATTTAGCTGTGCAAAAGCTTAAGCCGAAATACAAAACCGTGGTGCACTTATTCTATTATGAGGATATGAGCGTGGCGGGGATATCCTCTGCGCTGGGTTTAAGCGAATCCTGCGTTAAGCAGCGGCTTAAAAGAGCACGGGAACAGCTAAAAGCCTTTATGGAATGAAAGAAAGGAGAGCGGAAAGTATGTTTAAAAATAATTATAAAAAAGCCAACGAAGCACTAAACCCGTCGCAAGCTGTTTTGAAAAATATTAAAGCTGCAATTGCGGTGGCCGAAACGGGCGAAAGCACTTTCAAAAGCAAAAAAGCAGAAATACTTAACTTTTTTAACGTAAAAAGAGTTGCGGCAGCAGCGGCGGCAGTAGCGGTAATTGTGGTTACGGCTTTTGCGGTAAGCAACAATCGCGATATTATCAAGCCTCCGACAAAGCCTGCCGATAATATTGAGTCGTCTGCAAGCTTGCAGAGCGGTGAAAAAGATAAAAACAGCGAGGTTTCTAAAGGAAACAAAAGCACAGGCGTCTCTTCAAAAAACAGTCCGAAAGCAGTTGAGAGAATAAAGCAAAAGAATTATCTCAGCGGTTTTGTTAAAGTAAAATCATTCGACAGTCTTTATAAAACCTTTAAAGGTCTTAGGGAAAATTCCGTTATGATAGATGGAGGTATTAATTTCGTTGCATCGGGAACCAAAAGCGTGAATGACAACAATACCGGCGCCAAATCCGGTTCAAGTAAAGTTGGAAAAAGCGAAACAGCAGGAAACGCTAACAGTTACAGTGACAAAGCAAACGGCAGTGATTATTCCAAAACGAACACGCAGGTTGACGGTGTTGACGAAGCGGATATTGTTAAGACCGACGGAAAATATATTTATGCTGTTTCGGCGAAATACGAGAATTCTGTTTTTGTCTACACTGCCGCAGGAAAGGATTCAAAGAGCATAAACATAATAAGTCTTAACAACACAAATCAGCTTAAAGTTGGTAATATTATGGAGATGTATCTTGCAAACGGCAGACTTACCGTTATTTCTGAGGTGTACGACGACAGGGAGTACGGCGAAAACGGAAATGCAATTGTATGTAAAGCTTTTCCGACAGGCTGCTATACAAGAGCCGATATTATAAATGTTGAAAACCCGAAATCCCCAAAGCTTATCAGCACATTTGCACAAGACGGAAGTTGCCTTACAACAAGACTTGCAGACGGTAAGTTATATATTATAAGCAACAAATACAACTACAATGATAAGGATATTGAAAAGAATAAGCCCTCGACCTTTGCACCGAAGGTTGTAAGAAACGGCAAAGAAAGTGTTATTTCTTACAGCAATATTCTGGTGCCGAAAGATGTTGAGGATATGCGCTATGCGGTCGCTTGCAGCTATGATACTGAATCGGGGACGGCAATTTCCGAAAAGGCACTGCTCGGCGGCAGCGACAATATTTATATGAATGAGCAGTATCTTATATTGACTTCAAACTGTGCGCTTGATGAAAAAGCAAACAATAAAGTCAACAAAATAAGACTGACTCTGTTTTCCGTTAACGTCGGTAGGCTTAAGGAAAAGTCATCGGGCATTGTAAATGGCTATATAGACGACCAATTTTCATTGGATATCTACAATAACACCGTGCGTGTTGTAACAACTACCGTAACGTACAAAGCAAAAAAAATGTACGCCGAAACTTCTACAACCAACGGACTTTATATATTCGACACAAATATGCAGCAGCTCGGCAAGGTGGATAACCTCGCAAAAGATGAACGAGTATATTCCGCACGGTTTATCGGAAACATAGGTTACTTTGTAACCTACCGTGAAACCGACCCTCTGTTTGCCGTTGACCTCACAAACCCCAAAAAGCCCAAGGTGCTGTCAGCACTTAAAATAGACGGTTTTTCAAGCTATTTGCACCCCT
>USAR01000263.1 GCA_900552605.1 uncultured Oscillospiraceae bacterium
GGAGTATTATGAAGAAAACCCAACAAAAAATTACATTGGTCTTGTCACTTGGATTCATTGCGGTTTTTGCCGCTTTGTTTTGGATTTTGCCCGATGCCGAAGAATCTTTAACAGAAAGGCGGCATTTGGCAAAATGCCCAACTCTGTCTCTTGCATCCGTTGCAAACGGTAGCTTTATGAATGGCTTTGAAAAATATATGCTTGATCAGTTTCCGCTGCGTGATAGCTTTCGAACACTCAAAGCCGCCGCAAATTCAAAGGTGTTTATGCAAAAGGATAACAACGGACTTTATTCCGTCGGAGAGCACCTCTCAAAGCTGGATTTTCCGACGGACTTCGACTCGGTCGATTATGCCGCCCGGCGCTTTCGGTATGTGCATGACACTTATCTCAGAAATGCCGGGATAAAGACATACCTTTCGGTGATTCCCGATAAAAGCACCTTTATCGCATCGCAGAACGGCTACCCCGACAAGGATTACAAGGCTCTTGTCGAACGTCTCGAAAACGGATTTTCGGTGGCAAAGTATATTGACATTTCCACGCTCCTGTCGGCGGATGATTTCTATTACACCGATTCACACTGGCGTCAGGAAAGGATACTGAAAGTTGCCGACGAAATTGCGGATAAAATGGGAGCGGAGCGGATAGGACAATGTGAAAAGCATAATGCGGGCATTTCTTTTTACGGCGTCTATTACAGTCAGTCAGCCCTGCCGCACGCACCTGAGAACCTTTTCTATCTCGATAACGCCGTGATACGCGGTCTTAAGGTGTATAATGCCGAAACATCGTCCGACATCCCGGTTTACGATCTCGGTGCCGCCGCCGGACGCGATCCTTATGAAATGTTCCTCGGCGGCGCGCGTTCGATCATCAGGCTTACAAATCCGAATGCCGCGAAAGAACGCCGGCTCATCGTTTTCCGAGATTCGTTCGGCAGCAGTATAGCACCGCTTCTTGCAGGCGGTTATTCCGAAATTACGCTTGTCGATATCCGCTATATCTCGCCATCCTCTCTCGGGAAACTGATTGACTTCACGAAAGCGGATGATGCGCTGTTCCTTTATTCCGCGTCGATCATCAACAACAGTGAGACAATAAAATAATGCGAAACTGCATCTATTAAGAAAATGAAAAAGCTGTCCGCACTGTACTTGGATACAGTGCGGACAGTCTTAAAAAGCGGATAAAACGACGGAATTATCATAAATGGCGCGCCGGGTGCTTTATTAAGGTTGAAAGTCAAGGCAGGTTACTTGAAAAGTCAGGCGCTAAGGCAAGGGCACGCAAGCTGTTAATGTTTGCAAGCTCAATACAACCCTTTGATTTGTGAATCAGTTTTTTGTCATTTAGCTTTTTCAGGGTTTTTGTTACTCGCTCACGGCTTGTCCCAATGCACCGTGCAATATAGTCGTGAGTAAGGTGTATATGCGTTTTTTTGCACCTATCGTATTCGGACACAAAAAAACAGCAAGACGCTGTTCCAGACCGTGAAACGGGATCCACTGCATTGAATCCATAACCATATTAAATCGCTCGGCAATCAACTCATAGGCAAAGCAGCGAAAATACAGGTTGTTTCGCATCAGCTGCTCCATGATTGACATATTGACAACAAGAACCTTACTGCAGCAGTCTGAGGTAAGAAACACCTGAAAGGATACTTGGTTGAACAGACTCAGAGCAGAGAATATACAAATACTCTGATTGTGAAGAGAAAACAGGGTGATCTCCCTGCCGTCCGGCGATAGTAAAAAAGCCCGGATTCTACCCTCGACCAGCATCATAAGCCCGACGTCTTCACCTGCATTGGATTGAAGAATGTATGAATCTCTGTCAAATGGACGAATATAGGCATTATTGCGAAGCAAATCCTTTTCGGCATTGTTTAAATGATCCCAAAACGGCATCATGTGAAGATGTTTTGTTGTTATGTTCATCGGTCGCACTCCTCTCACCATAAAATAATTATACAGTGCTTTTGCACCGTTGTACAGTGTCTGGGGCACATTTAAAAAAAGGAACAAGACCAGGACAAGGAAAAACCGACCCCGAAATTGATATAATGGGAGTGAAAAATGCCATAAAAAGCCCAAAGAGGAGGCCGATTCAACAAAAAACACCGGGAACAGTGACTGCGTCACAAATAGTATGTATTCACATCACAGACAATGGGCAACTGCTGTTGTACAATCAAAATGTCTTGGCAGAATTGTTGTGCCTGTTACCGAAAATTATGCGGATTGCACCGGAAAGGTTAATGGTAAAGGGAACTGTGAGACAATGGTATGACCGCATTTGACGATGTCCGGCATGGATCGGGTTGCAGTTATCTTTCGGATATCCGGTTTGGCATGAGGAGATCGTAGCTCTCTCTTATATTGGAATTGCATTTGTGTGATCTTTATTAGACACTGCAATCGCAGTATAACGGTTTCTAAAACGGAAAAGCTGTACGAGTATTTTTTTGGTGAGGCAACCGTTTTTTGCGACAATATCGAGACGAAAAAGAAATTTTCAGAAGATATAAATATTTAACAGCAGTAATAAAAACTCTTTT
>USAR01000264.1 GCA_900552605.1 uncultured Oscillospiraceae bacterium
GTGACTCCGCAGTGTAAAACACTTCGCGCTCAGTAAGCGGCTTAACCTCTTGCGGTTTGCCCTCGGCAAATGCCGATATGCCGGTCGGTATTACTGCTGCTGCAATGAGCAACGAAAACAGCAAAGATAAAAACTTTTTCATAAACATTTCCTCCATTAGTTTTTATTAAGACAAGTGTTGCATAATAACAGCGAGAGCTTGTTTTGATAACGTGAAATAGATTTAAAAATCGTAAATGCCCAAAATCACTATACCCACAATTGTAAGACCGATTGAAATATAGTGCTTAATGCTGAGACGCTCCTTAAGGAAAACCGCGCTCCAAATAACCGAAAGCACACAATATGACGAAATTATTGGAGCGGCATAAACTGCAGTATCGCCGGCAATTGCGTAAATATATGCAAGCTGCCCCGCGGTTTCACAGGTTGCACCGATGTATTTTGGAACTTCCGCACGCGGCAAAAGCTTTTCCTTTTTAACAAGTGTAACATACAAAAGCGAAATAACGCCAACGATTAAAAAAGTCAATTCATACGCTGTGTTTGCGGAGTTTTCATCAAGCTGTTCCAATACGATATTATCGGCATATGTGCCAAGCGCGTCGATTACGCAGTAAACAACAGGCAGCGCGATCGCAAGCCAAGATTTTGAATATCTGAAATTAGCTTTGTCCTGTCTTAAACGACGCAGCTCCTCGTCCTCATTAGCTTCAACGACGCCGAGTGAAATAATACCTGCACCGATAAGAGCGATTGCGAGAATAGCAAAGAAATCGGTATTCGAAAACTTGTGAGTGCAAACATAAAGTATGGCAAAAACCACGCCTGAGCAATTGCAAATCGGGCTTGAAACAGAAAGCTCGATGTACCTGAGAGAAATATAACCGATTGCCATTGAAATAATATACAGTGCTGATACCGGCAAATAACGCAGCATTATCTCGGGTGTTACAACATAGTGCTTAAAGACAATATTGAAAAGCGCGTGCAGACCCATTACAATGCCGACGGCACCTACCATTTTAAGATGTGAGATCTTATCGCTGCTGTCACGGCAGCCGATCTTTGAAAAAAGATCCGATCCGCTCCAACAAAAAAGTGCTGCAATTGATAACAAAAACCACATAATATAAATTTACCCTCCGATTAAAGTATGCTGCATTTTGAAATTTGCTGTTACACTCAATCGAACGGCTGAAAATGCGCAAACTTAAATATACTTTTTACTATACGATAATTTTATCAAATACGCGGTGTTTCGTCAACTGTTTTATTGATGGAAATCGGTTATTTATTAAATTGAACTGTTGAAAGTAACGTTGCAATGTGGTATAATCTATCTGTATTATTCTTTTAATAATTATTTTACATTGCTTTTTTAGTGTGCTTTATGAAAATTAGCGGTTATAATCAGTGAGGTGGAAGGTCTTTGAAGCTTGAAATTAAAGATATGCTTGTTGAAAACAGCAAGGAAGCTTTTGGAATCAATACCCCTTCCCCTCGCTATTCATTTACATTCAAGTGTAAAAATGACTGTATTATAAACGCTGAGTATACAATAACGATTACAGATGCTTTTAAAAATGTAGTTTGGCAAAGCGAAAAGCTCAGTGCTGAAAAATGCTTTAACATAAGACACGGCGGAGATGGGCTGAAGCCTGACTGCCGATATACCTACAAAATAACTCTTAATGCAGAGGGTCAAAGAGAAACAAAAACAGTAACAGCGGAAAAACAGTTTTCAACAGGCTTTTTCGGAGAATGCAAAAGCTCGGCGCAATGGATATCGGCTAAGTGTGACTCCCCGCTTTTCAGAAAAACATTTTTTATAAAAAAGAAGATAAAATATGCCACTGCATATATTGCGTCACGTGGATTTTATGAGCTTTACATAAATGGTAAAAAGGCAACAGAACGAGTGCTTTGTTGCTCTCCCTCGCCAAATGAAGCAGTGGCGAACGCCTATGACATAACACGCTTTTTAAGCGCCGATAATAACACTGTTGGACTGTGGCTTGCACCGTCTTACAAAAGCGGTGATTTTGCAGAAAGCGATTGGTGCTACCGCGGTTCGGTTCGTGCTTGGTGCACAGTGTCACTTGTATTTTACGACGGCACAAGGGAAGATGTTGTTTCGGACGGCAGCTGGATTTGGCACAACAGTCCTGTAAAGAAAAGCTCGATATACGGCGGTGAAACATTTGCAAGCGAACTATACGACCCTGATTGGTGCTCACCTTATTCAGACACCGCTTCTTGGAAAAAGGCGAAGGAATATAAAGATGTTATCCCTGTTCAGAGGCTTACCGTTCCTGTTAAAGAACTTGAAACACAAAAATGCAAACACTTTGAAGTGCGCGAAAACGAGGTTACTTTTTGCGATTTCGGAAAAAATACAACCGGATATCTGCGCATTAAAGTAACCGGAGAGCCCGGCACCAAGGTCATTATAACTCACAGCGAAAACGTTACGGAAAACGGCACGCTTAACTGTTTTACAAACGGCGCCGCTCAAAACACAGATACCTTTATTCTGAAAGGCTACGAC
>USAR01000265.1 GCA_900552605.1 uncultured Oscillospiraceae bacterium
ATTTCAAAAATGAGTGCAAAGCCGACGGTAAAAGGCAAAATCCCAAACCGTAACGAGATTCGACTATCACTTGCCTATAAATTTACCGCAGTTTTGATTGCAAAAGTTTCTTTGCAGCTTGCTAAATCATCTTAGAGCAAAAACCGCCCGACATTCTTTTTAAAGTAAAGTCAAGCGGTTTTATATTGCTTACAAATATTTGTTTATTGAATTTTAATAAGCGTTACGCCAAAAATATCATCGTTTCCGTTAAGAGAGGCTGTAACTGCAACCATATCACCGGCATTAGCTTTTTTATCTGCAGTGAAAACACCGTTTGCATCGACCTTGCCTATATTTTCTCCCGTGGCTTTTGTAATTTGATAGGTCAGGCTATCGTTTTCATCTGTATCAACAAGCTTTGCATTAAGCGCAATCTGCTCGCCGGGGCTTACGGTGTGCATCGCCTTTTCAAAAGCGACCTGTTTTTTAGGAGTAATTGTCGTATACATCACCATTGAGTATTCACCGGCAATTTCGTCCTCAATGATGCCGTTTGCGGTTACGGTTTTATCGCACGGAATAATCACGGCACCGCCATTTTGCGGAACGCTTTGGTTATATGTATGGCGGTAAAATGTCCTTTCTTTAATGCCGGGAAGGCTTATTTTAAGCTGCTTTGGACAGCCGCCTTCTTTTGCTTGCACCATAACGGTTATATCGTTGCCGTGGGTAAATGCCGCCGCGCGGATATCCGGCGATTTAACAGTGGTAAGCACGGATTTTGAATGAGCGGGAATGTATCTCATCTGCAAACAGGTTTCATAGAACGATGAGCTTATGTGCTCTGCGTCAAGCGGCAGAAACCACCATAGGTCGAAACAGTTGTTCATCATAAAGCTGCAAGGGTCTGTTATCATAACGCCGGACATTGTCCAGATAAGTCCGCCGGAATAGCCGGAATTGTGTATAGCCATCGAGTATGTAATGTGGCTTGCGTCCCAAGGGGAGTTGAGCGAGTTAACACCGTATTCCGAAACTATCATATCCTTGCCGTTTGCTTCGCTTTTGTGGCGTGCAAAGAAGGGCATCAGCTCATCGTAAGTGTAGTCGTAACGATGCTGTGTAATCTTTTGCGGATAATCCTCAAGCTCAGTTGCCGCAAGGTGTGACCATTCCCACTGCATTTGGTCGCGACCGGATTGTTCGGCAGCCCACGGTGTGACATATTTCAGCATACCGTCTTTTTTAAGCTGATTCATAACGGTTAAAAACATCTTTTTGTAGTAAGGCCAAGGCTTGCCGTCGGGCACATTGAAGTCGGAAATCGGATTTTCACCGTAAGCCGATTCATTATAAAAAGCAAGATATTTAATATTAGTATAACCGCGGTTCAAAATAAGCTCGTTAAGCGTTGCGCTGCAGCACTTTGCAAAGCTTTCAAGGTCGGCGGGAGCTGAGTTCCACGGGCGCTCGCTTTGTTTATTTACAGCAAACCAATCGGCATGCTCCTTGCTGATTTTCCAGCCAAAGTTAAGCTCTATCTCACAGCCGCCGGTTTTAAAGGCGTCAAGATAGTGATAAACCGATTGCATTTTTGTGCTTTCAAAATCATAAATGCCGTTTTCGTAATTTTCGCGAGTGGTGATAAGCCAATCCGGCTGAAACCAAAGGCGCAAAACAGACGGACGTGTGTTGATTATTCTGCTGCGCTCAAGCTCCCAATATACCTCGTTGTAGCCTTTTTCAACTGCCTCGGGCATAAGTGCCATCGGCAGGCAGTTCGCGCCGAAGCTTATAAAGTCATCGCACAATACCCTGTCTAAGTCAACGTTTACATAATTTGTGTTGCTTGTTGCTGCAATTTGGTCGATAAAACAGCCGCCGGGAAAACGCAATCCTAAAAACTTTGTGCTGTTCTCAGTGTGTATCTTAAGCTCGGCGGCGGAAACTCCCTCCCTTGATGTGGGCTTGTAAATTGTTTCGACTTCGGTCAGATTTTCGTTGTCAAAAACCGTTTCTTTATCGTTTCCGAGATACACAGTGCAGCCGTCTACAGCGGTTGAGGAGCCCACAACCGCAATCCCTGTTATATTCATCGTGTTTTCGAGCTTAAATATAAACTCTGTGTCGGCGTTAAGCGTTGTTCTGTGAGCTTCGTCAAAGCAAATGCCGTCGGTAAGCAGTGAAAGGTCGGCGGAATAGCTGCCTTTAACGGCGGGGGTGATGGTTTTTATAATATTGTGTTCGAAATTCTTTTCGTAGAAAGTAAGACTTTCCGTATTCTCGTGGTTGTAAACGGCAACAGTACCGATGCGGATTATATCGTCGGTTGCGTTTGCTTTATTTATTTTAATCGCAAAATACCTGCCTCCGAATCCCTCAAGATCGAATATCTGGTCACAGTGGTTGCGTTCTTGCTTTTTTTCAAACAGACCTGAGTTGTTATACGAAACAATTTCGTTTTCACGACTTATGAGGTTTTGAAGATTGTCGGAGATGTAGAGCTGATAGTCCAAAATGCTGTAATCCGATAAACCGTTAAAAAATCCGCCTATGTAGATAC
>USAR01000266.1 GCA_900552605.1 uncultured Oscillospiraceae bacterium
TATACCACAAAACACAGAAAAAGCCCAGTAAAAACTGGACTTTTTCGACAGTCTGCGGGACTGTCTGATTATGACAGTCCCTTTTTTCTTTTCAGTTGCTTTTTGCATACTGTTTAATAATTAAACGTACCGCAAAAAACCAGTTTTGTGTCGCCTGTTAGAATAACAGAGTCGTCGGTATAATTGACCACGAGGTCACCTCCGCGCAGTTTAACCGTTATATCAACGCCTTTTTCGCAATAACCGTTTTCCACAGCTGCAATAACCGCAGCGCAAGCACCCGTGCCGCAAGCAAGCGTTTCACCGTTTCCGCGTTCGTAAACACGCATTTTAAGCATAGTTTTGCTAACCACCCTTACAAATTCCGTGTTGATTCGCTCGGGGAAAAATTCCGCATTTTCAAAAAGCGGACCGATTGATGATAAATCAATATCGTCAACCCTGTCGCAGAACACAACGCAGTGCGGATTGCCGATGCCGACAGCAGTTATATCGTAACCCTTGCCGCCCACATTAACGGGATAATTTATAATTTTCTCTCCCTTAAGCGTTGTGGGCAGCTCTTTTGCATTAAGCTTTGCTTTGCCCATATCAGCACTCACAAGCGTTACCTTACCGTTTCTTGTATAGAGCTTTAGCTTTTTAACCTCACCTGCCGCTTCAACAGTTATATCGGTTTTACTTACTATTCCGTTGTCGTAAAGGTACTTGCCGACAGAACGAATGCTGTTGCCTGCCATTTGTCCCTCTGTGCCGTCGCGGTTGAAAACTCGCATTTTAGCGTCTGCAATACTCGATTTTTCAATAAGCACAATTCCGTCGCCGCCGATTCCTAAATGCCTGTCGCACATAGGTATGCAAAGCGATTCGGGATTTTTAACACTGCCGTCAAAATTCTCAATAAAGATGTAATCATCGCCCGTCGCCTGCATTTTTGAAAACCGGTAGGCTGTAAGCGAATCGCTCATTGAGTTTATATCAACAAGCTCGGTGTTGCTTTCGGTAAAGCGACCTGCAATAATATTTGCCGCAGCGTTTGCAGTATCGAGCGATGTAAAGCACGGAACCGAGTGCTGCAAGCAGCAGCGACTTAAGGCAATATAATCATTAACCGTTGAGTCAAGCAGAGCGCCGGTGTACACAACATAGCTTATTTTTCCGCTTTCAATAAGACTGAATGCATCGTCCGACTTGCCGATTTCATCAAGATATTCAACATCTATGCCAAGCTGCTTTACAGCATCCCCTGTTTCACTTGTGGCGAAAATTACAAAGCCTAAATCGGAAAGCTTCTTTGCAAGCGACACCGCATCGTCGATATCCCTTGTATCAACACTTAAAAGAACACCCACACCGCTTTTAGGTGTCGGGTACAAAAACCTCTTGCCTGCCGCTGTCATTCCTTTAAACAGCGCTTCGTTCAACGTTTTGCCTATACCCAAAACCTCGCCCGTCGATTTCATTTCCGGTCCTAAATAAGAGTTAACACCGCCCAATTTTTCAAAGGAAAATACAGGAACTTTAACTGCATAATACGGTGGAATCTTGTAAAGTCCCGTGCCGTAGCCTTGGCTCTTAAGCGACTGTCCGAGCATAACCTTTGAGGCGACATTCACCATCGGAACGCCCGTTACCTTGCTTAAATACGGCACGGTGCGTGATGCTCTCGGGTTGACTTCAATAACGTAAAGCTCGCCGTTGTAAATAAGATACTGAATGTTAACAAGACCCTTTGTGCCGAGCGCCAATGCCAGCTTTTCGGAAGACTCCGCAATGGTTTCGATCATCTTATCATTTATGCTGAACGGAGGATAAACTGCAATTGAATCTCCGCTGTGCACTCCTGCACGCTCGATGTGCTCCATAATTCCCGGTATAAGCACATCTTTGCCGTCGGAAATAACGTCCACCTCAAGCTCTGTGCCTTCCATATACTTATCAACGAGCACGGGATTTTCAATACCTTGTGCCAAAATGCGGTGCATATAAATTTCAACTTCACCGTCATCGTGCACAATGCGCATATTTTGACCGCCTATAACATATGAGGGTCTCAGCAGCACAGGATATCCAAGTCTGTTTGCCGCTTTAATTGCCTGCTGCAATGTGGTTACTGCCTCTCCGCGCGGACGGTGTATCCCGAAACGCTGCAGCAGCTCGTCAAACCTCTCTCTGTCCTCGGCAACGTCTATGCCTTCGGCGGAGGTTCCCAATATTTTAATGCCGCATTTATCCAAAAAAGATGTAAGCCTTATTGCCGTCTGTCCTCCGAACGCAACAACCACACCGACAGGATTCTCCGCTTTGATAACACCGAGCACGTCCTCTTTGCAAAGCGACTCAAAGTACAGGCGGTCGGCTGTATCGTAATCTGTCGAAACGGTCTCGGGGTTATTGTTAACAATAACGACCTCATAACCGCTTTCCTTAAGCGCCTTAACGCAGTGCACAGATGAATAGTCAAACTCTATCCCCTGCCCGATTCGGATAGGTCCTGAGCCAAGCACCATTATAACAGGTTTTCCCGA
>USAR01000267.1 GCA_900552605.1 uncultured Oscillospiraceae bacterium
GTAGGTATCCATATGTACATTGTAAAGATTTGTGAGTTCTGTTCCGTCTTCCGTTACCGTACTCTGTGTCTTTGAATCGTTGATAACTACAAAATCAACTTCCGGATTCTTTTCTGCTTCACTTTTTATTGCTTCTTCATAGATGGCGCTGTTTGCAATAATAATCTCACATCCCTGTCTGATAAGATCCTTTACCGCACTTTTGCAGCCATCATTCGCACCGACACGCTCTTTCCAGATGATATCCTGCTCCGGAAGACTGACATTTTCTGCTGCTGCCCGGATTCCGTCAATATGTGCCAGTGTATAGGCTTCTGTCTCATCTCCGTTTAAGATAACACCGATCCATCCCTTTTGTTCTTCCTCATTTTCCAGTGGAATTTCCACTTTCGTTTCCGCAGTCTGTTCGTTTTCCTGCTGCTTTTGTTCTTTGTCTGCTTTCTGTTCTCCTGATTCTGTCTGTGTTCCGCTGACACCTGCCATTCCTATCAGAACCGCAACGATAAGCAAAACACTTAAAAACTTTTTCTTCATGATTTTTCTATATTTTACCTAAAAATCTCTATTATTTTCAATATTTTGTGCAAAGATACGAAAAAAAATACTATCTTTGCACTCTAAAGAGAGAAAATTATATGGAGAATATAAATAAAATAAGAAATTTCTGCATTATAGCGCATATCGACCACGGAAAATCCACCCTTGCCGACAGGCTTTTGGAGCTGACTCGCTCCGTTGCTCAGCGAGATATGGAAGAGCAGCTGCTCGACAGTATGGATTTAGAGCGCGAGCGCGGAATAACGATAAAGGCACACGCCGTTACGCTTTATTACACAGCGGCAGACGGCAACGAATATGAGCTTAACCTTATCGACACTCCCGGTCACGTTGACTTTCACTATGAGGTTTCCCGCAGCCTTGCCGCGTGCGAAGGCGCAATTTTGGTTGTTGACGCATCGCAGGGAATTGAGGCTCAGACTCTTGCAAACACATATCTTGCTGTTGACCACAACCTTGAAATAGTGCCTGTTATAAATAAAATCGATCTGCCTGCCGCAGATCCCGACAGAATTATTACCGAAATAGAGGACGTTATCGGAATACCTGCCGAGGGTGCTCCGAAAATATCGGCAAAGAACGGGCTTAATGTTGAGCAGGTTTTAGAAAAGATCATAACCGATATTCCGGCACCTGAAGGTGATCGTGACGCACCGCTTAAGGCTCTTATTTTTGATTCTTATTATGATGCATACCGCGGTGTTATTGTTTTCTTCCGTGTTGTAAGCGGCAAGCTTAAAACGGGTGACGCGGTTAAAATGATGGCAACCGGTGCGGAAATGGAAATAGTTGAGCTTGGAAGAAAGCGCGCTACATCCTTGGAAGCGTGCGACTGTCTTGAAGCGGGAGAGGTTGGATATTTAGCGGCATCGATAAAATCGGTGCGCGACGCAAGAGTGGGCGACACCATAACTCACCGTGATCGACCTGCCGCAGAGCCGCTTGAAGGCTATCGCAAGGTTAACCCGGTTGTTTTCTGCGGAATATATCCTGCCGACGGCGCAAAATATCCCGATCTTAAGGATGCGCTCGAAAAGCTGCAGCTTAACGACGCTTCGCTTATGTTTGAAGCGGAAACCTCGGGAGCACTTGGCTTCGGCTTCAGATGCGGTTTTCTGGGGCTGCTTCATATGGAAATTATTGAGGAACGTCTTGAGCGTGAATATAATCTCGACCTTATCACCACAGCACCGAGCGTTGTTTATAAATTTGAGCTTTCCGACGGTAGCGTTATTGACGTTTCAAACCCCACCAACTACCCCGACCCTGCAACGATTGTTTCGGCAATGGAGCCGATTGCAGAGGTGCACATTTACAGTCCCTCTGAATTTGTCGGTGCAATTATGCAGCTTTGTGAGGAACGCCGCGGTGATTACAAAGATATGAAATATATGGGCGACCGCGTTGATATACATTATATCCTTCCGGTTGGTGAAATTGTTTACGACTTTTTCGATGCGCTAAAGTCGCGCACAAGAGGATATGCAAGCTATGATTACGAAATAACAGGTTATCAAAACTCAAAGCTTGTCAAGCTTGATGTTCTGCTTGCGGGAGACGTTGTGGACGCGCTCTCGTTTATTGTGCACGCCGACAATGCATATGCGAGGGCAAGAAGAATTGCGGAAAAGCTGAAAGAGAACATTCCCCGACAGCTTTTTGAAATACCCGTTCAGGTTGCTGTGGGCGGCAAGGTAATTGCAAGAGAAACCGTAAAGGCTATGCGCAAGGACGTGCTTGCAAAATGCTACGGCGGAGATATCACAAGAAAGAAAAAGCTGCTTGAAAAGCAAAAGGAAGGCAAAAAACGTATGCGCAAGCTCGGCAGTGTTGAGGTGCCGCAGGAGGCATTTATGGCGGTGCTCAAGCTTGATGAATAACACCGCTTTGCAAAACGTACCCGACTTTGCGCACTGTGCTTTATTATTCTGAATACTTTAAGCTTTTTAAAAGTTGAGCAAG
>USAR01000268.1 GCA_900552605.1 uncultured Oscillospiraceae bacterium
ACAGAAAAAGCCCAGTAAAAACTGGACTTTTTCGACAGTCTGAAGCACGATATTGACATTTTATAAATGTCAATATCGTGCTTTAGCTTTTTTCTTGAAAACTCTGCGCTGCCTTTGCAGCACAATTATTTCACAGCTTTATCTCTCTGAAGGCGGCTGCTCTTATAAGTCGGTTAAACACGGCAAGACCAACGCCCGTGCGCTTTGGCGAATGTGCAAAAGCGGTTTTTGCTCCAAGCTCGTCAAGCCGCCTTAGAGCTGTAAAAAGCCCTGCCGCTTGGCTTAGCTCGTCGCTCTCTTTGCCGTAGCAAACAGCGGGAACGCAAAGCCTTTCTTTTTCTTCGGAAAAGCACAGCGCAAAAACGCCGTCGTCCTTGTGAGAGTTAACGTAGTTTATATAGTCATCGTCGTCAGCCTCAATAAGAATAACCTGCGTTTTTGGCGCATAGTGCTTGTATTTCATCCCGGGACTCGCAACGGGTTTGCCTTCCTCGGGCTTTGCGGTTACGGCTTTATCAATTTCAATCTCACCCAAAATGCTTTCAAGCTGCTCCGCCGTGACTGCGCCGGGACGCAAAAGACGGGGTTTACCGATAAGCGATATAACCGTGGACTCAACCCCCACGCTGCAATCGCCCGAAATCACAATTGCGTCAACTTTGCCGTCAAGATCCTTTATGCAGTGCTTTGCCGTTGTCGGGCTTGGCGAGCCTGAAAGGTTTGCACTCGGTGCGGCAAGCGGCAGTCCGGCGGCAGAGATGATAGCCCTCGCTATCGGATGCACGGGAAAGCGCACCGCAACCGTGTCGAGCCCTGCCGAAACGGAGGCAGGCACAATCTCACTTCTCGGCATTATTATTGTAAGAGGACCCGGCCAAAAATTTTCCGCCAAACGTTTTGCGCCGCTCGGAATTTCTTTTACAAGCGGCGGCAGCATTGAAAGCTCGGATATATGCACGATCAGCGGATTATCCTGCGGTCTGCCCTTGGCTTTAAATATTTTCGCAACCGCTTTTTCGTCAAGTGCATTGGCAGCAAGACCGTAGACGGTTTCGGTCGGTATTGCCGCAATGCCGCCTTTTTTTAATATTTCTGCCACGCGTTCAATGCCCTTGCGGTCGTTTTCCGAGTTAATAATAATTTTTTCGGTGTTCATAAGCTTTAAGAATTCGCCTCTGATTTCAGCATTTCCGTGCGATAATACGTGATTATCGGGTCGATTATCTCATCAAGCGCACCGCCGAGCACTGCGTCGAGCTTATATAAAGTCAGCCCGATTCTGTGGTCTGTTACACGTCCTTGAGGATAATTGTAAGTTCTTATGCGCTCGCTGCGGTCGCCCGTGCCAACCTGCGCGCGGCGGTCGGAGGCGATTGCGTCGTTTTGCTCGCGCAGCTTTTCTTCATAAAGCCGAGAGCGCAATACCTTAAGCGCTTTGTCCTTGTTTTTAAATTGGCTGCGTTCATCCTGACATTCCACAACAGTGCCCGTCGGTATGTGCGTTATGCGAATGGCTGAGCTTGTTTTGTTAATGTGCTGACCGCCGGCACCGCTTGAGCGGAAGGTGTCTATTTTGAGGTCGTTGGGGTCAAGCTCAAACTCAACCTCTTCGGCTTCAGGCAAAACGGCAACCGTAACGGTGGAGGTGTGGATTCTTCCGCCTGCCTCGGTTTCCGGCACACGCTGCACACGGTGCACGCCGCTTTCGTATTTAAGGCGCGAGTAAGCACCGTCGCCTTCAATCATAAAGCTGATTTCTTTGTATCCGCCAAGCTCGGTTTCACTGGCGTTGACTATTTCCATATGCCAGCCGCGGCTCTCGGCGTAAAGAGTATACATTCTCGTAAGCACGCTTGCAAACAGCGCGGCTTCATCTCCGCCTGCGCCGCCGCGAATTTCCACGATAACGTTTTTGGAATCGTTAGGGTCGCGCGGTAAAAGCAGCACCTTAAGCTCATTTTCCGTATCGGCTATACGGTGTTTCGCATCGTTTAACGCCTCTTTCACCATTTCCTCGTCGTCGCGATCCATTCCGCCGTCACCGAGCATTTGCAGAGCTTCCTTTTCATCGTTTATCGCCGATGTGTATTCGCGATACTTAAGAACGATCGGCTCAAGCGAGCTGTATTCCTTCATCAGCTCACGAAAAAGGTCCTGATTTCCTATAACGGTGGGGTCGTTAAGGCTGTTGCTTATCTCCTCAAATCTCTGTTCAACAATTCTAAGCTTTTCAAGCATTCATGTTCTCCTTTTCGGCGGCTTCAATCTTTTTAATGCGCTTTTCAATCTTTGCGCGCGGTGCCATTATCTCGTGACCGCAGCCGAGACAGCGCAGTTTAAAATCCATTCCCACTCGCAAAACCAGCATACTGTCGCTGCCGCAGGGGTGCGGTTTTTTCATTTTAAGCCTGTCGCCCACGTTTATGTTCAAGCCCTCAACCACCTTTAAATGTATTCATATCAATTATACCCCATTTGTGCATTGTTGGCAACGAATTTT
>USAR01000269.1 GCA_900552605.1 uncultured Oscillospiraceae bacterium
GCGGTAAAACAAAGCTGTTTCATATTTGAATAAAGACAATTGTCACCGAAATTGTGCCAAAAGCCGAGAGAAACCGCAGGCAGCTTTAATCCGCTGTTACCGCATCTGTTATAAACCATAGTGCCATATCTTTTTTCATTAGCAATATACATATTTTACCTTTCTACTTCCTTTTCCAGCCCGAATACAGTGTCAGGCTTTCGTTTACTTTGTCCTTAGTAACATCAAATTGTTTTGTGCAGTCTTTGTCGGTGTACCAGCCGGTAAAGGTGTAACCTTCTTTAACGGGGTTTTCTTTAATATCAACAAGCTGACCGTACATAACATTTTGATTTTCTATCTGCGAGCCTCCGTCTGTATCAAAGGTGACAGTGAAGCCCGCGTGACTTATTGCAAAAATTGTACAGGCTATAAGAACGATAATTCCGACAAGAATAAGCTTATCCGCTGTTTTCACCGACATCTTAATATTTCGATAAAGTCCTCCCGGTTTTCTTTCAGTGTTAAGACTTATTGTATTGTTTTCGTTCATATTTTCACTGCCTTTCTGAAGGATAATTCTGAGGCGATTTGCTAATTATCTTCTTGCGAGATACTTACGCATATCGATGGCGCACGCAACAAGGATAATTACACCCTTTATGATGTAGAGCATATTTGCAGAAACCGAAAGGAAATTAAGACCTGCAAAGATAATCTGCAAAAGAAGTACGCCGATAACGATACCGCTGATTTTACCTGTACCGCCTACAAATGATACGCCGCCGATTACGCAAGCTGCGATAGCGTCACATTCATAGTTAAGACCGGTGTTTGCCGAGCAAGAGGCAATACGAGCGCCCTCGATAAAGCCTGTGATACCGTACATAATGCCTGCAAGCACGAACACCAAAAGAATTGTCATAAATACATTTACACCGGAAACTCTTGCTGCTTCCTCGTTTGAGCCTACCGCAAACATATTTTTACCAAACTTTGTTTTGTTCCAAATAACCCACATAATTGCTGTTAAAACTACCGAATAAAGAACATATTTGGGAATTGCAACACCGCCTACGGTAAAGAGGGTGCCGGTAATAAAGTTTATGTAAGAAACATCAAGACCGGAGAGGGTTTGACCGTTGTTTCCACCGATCATAAGATACATAAGAACTGTACCGAAAACAATAAGCTGAGTTGAAAGAGTAACGATAAACGGATGAAGTTTAAATTTGGCAACGAAAAATCCGTTTACGAGACCCACAACAGCACCGATTGCAATTACAGCAAGGAATACCACAATAAGCGGCATTGTTTTAAGATTCGGAAACATCTTATTTGCATAGTCTGTCATTTGCAAAAGGGAAGCCGCAACGCAAGCTGTAAGACCCACGCATCGACCGGCTGAAATATCTGTACCGGTTAATACTATACAGCCTGCAATGCCTAAAGCTATCGGCAGCTTGGCAGCGGTTAGCGAAACAATATTAACTATTGATGATACGCTTAAAAATGCAGGTACCTTTATTGCAATGAAAATTACCGCTATTGCAATGATGATATACATTGCATTGTTAAAAAGTAAATCTATTATTAACCTTTTTTTATCGTCCTTATCTGCCGATTTAAAGTTTTGAAACCAAAGGGAAAGACGCGAACGCTTAACCTTTTTTACACTTGTGTCAGCCATAATAAAAGCCTCCTTAAACGTATTTAGCAGCAAGAGTCATAATCTCTTCCTGATTTGTGGTCTTGGCATCAACTTCACCTGAAAGTCTGCCGCCGGACATAACAAGAATTCTATCGCATACACCTAAAAGCTCTGCCATTTCGGAAGAAACCATAATGACTGTTTTACCTTTTTTAGCAAGGTCTAAAATAAGCTGATAAATTTCATATTTTGCGCCCACATCAATGCCTCTCGTCGGTTCATCAAGAAGAAGAACGGTGGGGTCTGTCAAAAGCCACCTTGCAAGAATAACCTTTTGCTGGTTGCCGCCCGAAAGAGAACTGATTTTCGTTTCTTGTGTAGGGGTTTTAACTCTCAGCGATTTTATATATTCGTCAGTCGTATCCTTCATTTTTTTCTTGTTAAGGAACGGACCTGTCTGATATTTTTTTAAGCTTGAAATTGTTGTATTTTCTCTGATATTAAGAATACCGAAAATACCCGTTGCACGCCTCTCCTCGGTTAAAAGAGCAAAGCCGTTTTTGATCGATTCGTGTGGATTGCGATTTTTAACCTCTTTACCGTTAAGCGTAATTTTGCCGCTTTTTTTAGTGGTTATGCCGAAGATTTGCTCAAGCAGCTCAGTTCTTCCTGAACCGTCAAGACCTGCCACGCCGATAATTTCTCCTCTTTTTGCCCGGAATGAAACGTCTGTAAGGTTAGTATATTCTCCGCTGAGATTTTTAACTTCAAGAAGAACATCACCGATTTTATTGTCCTTTTCAGGATAACGGTTTGTAAGCTCACGACCAACCATAAGCTTTATAATTTCGTTCATAGTAAGGTCGCTTG
>USAR01000270.1 GCA_900552605.1 uncultured Oscillospiraceae bacterium
GAGCCGCCGCTCGTCGGCGGCTCTTTTCCTCGCCTTCGGCGAGGCGCGCTGCGCGCAAAGCGACGCCGCAGACGCAGGCTGTCTTGATAAGACCGACGCGACGTGCAAACAAAAAGCTAACTGTAAAAACAGCAAAAACGCATCACAATGCCTTTCAAGACAAGTTTTAAGCCCGCAAACGATAATCAAACCTGTCGTGTCTGCCAATCCGTAATGCACACAAAAACTGTCGATAAAAAAGAGCGAACCAAAAAACCGCACACAGCTTTTCGGTTCGCCAAAGAGCCTATATTGTTCTTTACATATCGCAAATTTCAGCTTCAGGTCCCACGTAATCCGCTTTTTTTACCTGCTCGCCGTTATTATCGTCATTTTTATCCTCTTTAACGCGGTCCAGCTTGTTCATAACAAGACCTGTTATAAGCTTCGGATAAAAATAGGTTGATTTTTGCGGCATCTTTTCACCGGCTCTTGCGACCTCCGCTATCTCTTCAACCCTTGTTGGGTTAAGCAAAAAGCAGCAGTTCGCCTCGCCGTTATCAACCGCGGCAACAGCCTCGCCGATATCTCTTGTATAGCTTATATTCGTGCCGTTTGCAACGCTTTCGGCATCGATTCCCATCACTCTTTCAAAAACAAGCTTTTGCAAAACGCTTACGTCAAGCTTTCTTAAAGCATCGCTGCTGTCTTTCATAAGCTCTTTAACATCGGCGTCTTCCTTAAGCTTCATAAGAATGTACTTCTTGCCGTCGTACATACAAAAGCCTGTTTCGCCCTTGTCGTATATACCCTTAAGCTTTTGGCTTGCTGTTTCGGCGGATTTTGTTGTGCCGGTGTCGAAAATATCACTGCAAGCACGCACAACGGAATTTGCACTGAAGCCTTCAATTCCGTGAACAATGCGATGCGTCGGGAAAACCACAAGTCCGTTTGAGTGCATATTCACAAGCATCATCATAATGTAATCCTGCTCAAAATCACCGAATTCGGAGATAACGCCCTGCTCGCGCAGCGTGTTGCGGTATTTAAGAGCCGTTTCATATCGATGATGACCGTCTGCGATATAAAGCTTCTTGCCCGCCATATTAGCGGATATTTTGTCAATCTCGGTGCAGCGCGGCACAACCCACAGGCTATGTGTAACGCCTGCGTCGTCGGTGAAGCTTTGGTCGGGCTTTCTGCTGCTTATTCTCTCAATGGATTTGTCTATCTTGCCCGCTTCATCGTCGTAAAGCGAATATACCTGACTGAAGTTGCACGCCGTTTCCTGCATCAGATTAAAGCGGTCTTCCTTGGCTTTCGAGAGCGTCTGCTCGTGCGGCAGTATAATTCCACGCTCAAAACCGTAAAGTTGAACCTTTGCGATAATGCCCTTAAAGCTGCGCTCCTTATCGCCTACCGTGAAGCGCTCTTCGTAAACATAAAAGCATGGGTTTTCATCAATGGCAAGAGTCCCGTCCTCAAGCCATTTATCAAGCAGCTCTTTTGCTTTTTTGTATTTGTCACCCTTTTCACCGGGCAGCTCAAGCCTTATAACATTGTGGGGGTTTTTCTTAACCAAGGCTTTTCTTTCCTCTTCGCTTACAATGTCGTAAGGCGGACAGCAAAGCTCTTTAATGTCTCCGGCTTTTTCCGTAAATCGCATACCGTTAAACGGTCTTACAATTGCCATTTTATTCTTCCTTTCCGAATAGCGGCAGGGCTCACCGCACATTATTGGGTTAAGTCTTGCCTGTTGATGCTTTGAGATCCGCATAAAAACTGCGGCGTTTTTAAATATACTCGCTATTGTGGCTCAATCGTTGCACAAAAGACCTGCGTCACAAAGGTTTTGCAAAAAGCCTTGCACGTCGTTTCTTGCGGTTTCTTCGTCGACGTCGTATTCCGCAGTAAGCGCCTCGGTAAGCTCATCAACCGTAACGTCGTTAATAAGCATTTTCCAAAGCAGCATTCCCGATTCATTAAGCTTTACAGCTCCGCCGAATTTCTTGCTGAAATCACCTGTTGCAACGGCAACAAAATCATTGCCGACAACCTTAACCGTAAACGAGTCAATTCTTTTCATAAAACAGCACTCTCTTTCGGGCGGTTTTGCACGCTCAAAAAAACACATCATTACCAGACCATAATAGCACACAAATCCGCCAAAATCAATATTTTAATGCACTCCGGCAAACCTGATATTTTTCTTGTTTGATTTACAGCTCCAATTTAAGGTCATTTTCCTTAATCCAGCCTATTTTTCTCATAATCTCAGAAAATGCAAACGAAAGCACCGCCGGCAGCACAATGCAAACCAGCAAAAGCGATATCCAAACAAACGGTTCATTCCAACCCATTTTGTTGAGTACACCGAGCGGCCCCACCATTCCGCAAGTTCCCATACCTGCGGCAACGCCCTCATTTTCAAGGCGCAGCACAGTGGTTGAAAGCGGACCGACAACGGCTGACGCAAGCGTCGGCGGCAACCAAAGCACAGGCTTGCGATTAAG
>USAR01000271.1 GCA_900552605.1 uncultured Oscillospiraceae bacterium
AAGGACCGATGATAACAACAACCTCTCCTTTTTTGATTTCCGTTGTAATGCCTTTTAGCACCTTAACATCGCCAAAGCTTTTTTCAAGCCCACGTGTTTCAATCAAAACATTTCCGTTATCAGTGGTCACTGTTCCTCAGCCTCCTCTCAAGCTTGCCTACAAGCCATGTTAACACAAGTACAATAACCAAATATATGAACGCAACCGTTAAAAGCGGCAGGAAGTACGAATAAGTTCTGCCGGCAATAGAGTTGCCCGCCTTTGTGAGATCGACAACACCTACATAACCTGCAACCGAGGTTTCTTTAAGGAGTGCGATAAACTCGTTGCAAAGAGTCGGCAAAACGTTTTTAAACATTTGCGGAATGATTATGTATACCATGGTTTGCAAATAGTTAAGTCCCAAGCTTCTGCCTGCTTCAAACTGACCGTTATCAACCGACATAATGCCGCCGCGAAAGATTTCCGCAACATATGCGCCGGAGTTTATACCAAAGGCAAAAATACCCACCGGCACGCCGTCGCGGGCGGAAACAAAAATTATAAAGTATGCTATCATAAGCTGCACAACAACAGGTGTTCCGCGGATTATTGTAAGATAGATTTTGCAAATCGCATTTATAATTGACAGAATAAAATATCCTATTCCGCCTTTTTTCTTCATCTTATCTGCATTTTTATCATAAGTTGAACGCACAGCCGCAACAATGATACCGATTGCAATACCCACAAGCAAGGCGCCTGCGGTAATCTTTAATGTATTTCCGAGACCTGTCAGCATTTGCTTATAACGGTCTTTCTGAATAAAAACAAAATCAAATTCGTCTTTTAAGTTTATAAACCAGCCGGCAATAACGCCTAAAACATTTGTAAGTGCCGCCAAACCGACAACCCCTTCCGCTTTTTTATGCGCAATTTACTGTAAACAACAATCGTAAATTCTCAGTCGCCAAAAGCACATAATATACCAAAAAAAGGGCGGTTTTGGGAACGCTCCCTCAAACCGCCCTTCTTAAAACGATTAGTTAGCTTTAATGTATTTGTCAACAACCTTCTGAAGCTCGCCGCTGTCCTTAAGCTCATTAAGTGCTTTATTTACCTTCTCCTGCAAAGCGGAGTTGCTCTTTGAAAAGCAGATTGCATAATCTTCGTTAGTGAATTCTGTCTCGAGAATTTTAAGACCGCTGTTTGCAGCAACAAAAGCTTTTGCAGGCTCGTTATCAATAATAACACAATCGATCTTACCGCCCTTAAGCGCTTCAACTGCCAGCGCGCCGCTTGCGTATCCTGTAACGTTCTCTTCGCCGTAGCCGCCGTTATCGGGAGTATCGGAAGCGTAGATATAACCGGTTGTGCCCTGCTGTGCGCCGATCTTCTTGCCTGTCAAATCATCAATGCTCTTAATTGTGCTGCCTTCTTTAACAATAACAACCTGAACACCTTTAGCATATGAGTCGGAGAAGTTAACCTTTTGCTTTCTCTCGTCGGTAACTGTCATACCTGCCATACCCATATCGTATTTGCCCGACTGAACACCCGGGATTATGGAATCAAACTCAACGTCGGCAATCTCAAGCTCAAGGTCAAGTTTCTTCGCAATAAGCTCTGCAACCTCTGCGTCGATACCGATTACCTCAGAGCCCTCTTTATATTCATAAGGAGGAAACTCCGCGTTTGTTGCCATAATAAGTTTTCCGTCTTCTGCTGTTAATTTTTTGCTTCCGCAACCTGCAAAGCAAGCAACTGCCATTACAAGCGCCAAAACAAGTGCTGTTAATTTTTTCATTTTAATTCCCCTCCAAAGGATTGTTTTTGATTACGTTTAATGTTTTACCACTAAAGAGAGCGAATGTCAATACCTTTTAACCACTTTTGTATAACTATACAAACAAAAGGCGGAATTCACCGTCTCGTTTGGCAAATTTCCACCCAAAATATACATTTATTCACCATTTTATGCATTTTTGCCTGCATTTATACATGTTTTAATGCATTTTATGCACAATTTATGTTATTCAAAAGCATACATACATTTTTTAAGGTCAACATTGCCGTTTTTTAAAAATTCAATGCCCTCTGCTTCCAGCAAACTGCGCTGTTTGCCCTCTCCGCCGAAAGCAAAACCCGGTGCCAAACGACCGACTCTGTTGACAACTCGGTGGCAGGGAATTATGCCGGGTGCGGGGTTTGAATGCAGCGCATATCCCACAATGCGTGCAAGCCGAGGGTTGCCCACCGCCGCAGCAACCTCGCCATAGGTAGAAACCTTGCCGCGAGGTATTTCCATAACCCTTTTATAAATTTTATCGAAAACATTTTCTTTTTTGTAGCTTTCATTACTCATTGCAGTACTCCGCTGAATCTCAAATCAACGCCGCCGTCAACATCTTTGTACGTTCCGTTTATAACATTGCCGTTGCTTGCCTTGCAGCTGAAAGTGTGATTTTCACTGTTATAATTGTAATTGTAGTCAGTTTTAATGCCT
>USAR01000272.1 GCA_900552605.1 uncultured Oscillospiraceae bacterium
CTTTAATTGCTCTCAGAAAATGTGACGCGCAAAATATTGAAATATCCTCTGTGTCAAATTGACAAAACAGATAATTAAAACTTAAGGGAGTGACATCATTGGGGCTCACAGCTGCTTCAACAGGACATTTCGCAATAGATAAATGCAACAGCTCAGGCAGCGGCGCCGATATCCATTTGGCGCTTGCAGGTAATCCGAACGTTGGAAAAAGTACGGTTTTTAACGAGCTTACAGGTATGCACCAGCACACGGGTAATTGGCCCGGAAAAACCGTGGCGGTTGCCTGCGGTAATTGTGAACACAAAAACAAAAGCATAAGCGTGGTGGACCTCCCCGGTACATATTCGCTTTTTGCACATTCCGCCGAAGAAGAAGTTGCAAGAGACCATATATGCTTTGGCGATGCAGACGTAGTTGCTGTTGTGTGCGACGCTACCTGTCTTGAAAGAAATCTGAATTTGGTTATACAAACTCTTGAAATACACAAACACGTCATAGTGTGCGTTAATCTTTGCGACGAAGCAAAAAGAAAAGGAGTTTTTGTTGACTGCAAAAAGCTTTCCTCGCTGCTTTCAACGCCGGTTATTCCTATGGCTGCCCGCAGCAAAAAAGGAATAGACAGATTTTTAAATACTATCGTCGGTAATACTTCCGGCAATTACTATAAAGTAAAATACCCGAAAAATATTGAAAACGCCTTAGCAAAAATCGAAAATACTCTTAAAAAACTTGATTGCAAGAAGCTTTCGCCGAGATTTATCGCCTTAAGATTTTTGGAAAATAACGAAACATTTATGCAAAAGCTTTGCGACTATTTGCCGAAGGAAACTACTGAAAATCCCGATTTTATAAAAGAGGTAAAATCGGCAAAGGAAACGGTAACAAGTGAAGAAATAAGTGATGCATCAGCAAAATGTGCAATTCTCACAGCTGAATATATTGCAGCAGAGACAGTAACCGAACGCAACAAGAACGCAAGTGAAAGGAGCGAAAAGCTTGATAAAATTTTAACAGGTAAATACACTGGCGTTCCGATTATGCTTTTAATGCTCTTCTTTATTTTTTGGCTTACGATATGCGGTTCCAACTATCCCTCAAAGCTTCTTGAAACGGCGCTATTCAAGGTTCAGGACCTTCTGCTTGCTCTTTTTGAAAGACTTAACATACCTCAGTGGATTACAGGCGTTACGGTTTTGGGCGGTTACCGAGTGCTCGCTTGGGTAATTGCGGTTATGCTGCCGCCGATGGCAATCTTTTTTCCGCTATTCACACTGCTTGAGGATCTCGGTTATCTTCCGAGAGTTGCCTTTAATTTGGATTATTGGTTTCAAAAAGCACATTCCTGCGGTAAGCAGTCTCTTACTATGTGTATGGGATTCGGCTGTAATGCAGCGGGTGTCGTCGGGTGCAGAATTATCGATTCACCGCGCGAACGTCTTGTTGCGACTCTCACAAATAATTTTGTGCCATGCAACGGCAGGTATCCCACACTTATTGCAATTATAACAATGTTCTTTTTAAGCTCGACATCTGGTTTCGGCTCAACGGTTATGAGTGCATTGCTGTTACTTTGCGTTATTTTGCTCGGAATTGCGGTAACTCTTGCGGTATCAAGACTGCTTTCCTCAACCGTATTAAAAGGTGTACCGTCATCATTCGCTCTTGAGCTGCCGCCGTTCAGACCGCCGCAGGTAGGAAAAGTTATAGTCCGTTCCGTTTTCGACAGAACCGTATTTGTTTTAGGAAGAGCGGCTGCTGTATCCTTGCCTGCCGGTATGCTTATTTACGCACTTGCAAACATAAAAATCGGCTCTGTGTCGCTTCTTGCTGTTTGCTCCGATTTCTTGGACCCATTCGCGAGGCTTTTCGGTTTAGACGGTGTTATTTTGTTTGGTTTTATATTGGGCTTTCCGGCTAATGAGATTGTTTTACCTATTGTAATAATGGCATATATGAGCAGCGGAGTTTTAACAGGCTATTCATCGCTTGAAGCCTTAAAAACACTACTTGTAGCAAATGGCTGGACAGGAGTTACCGCAATTTCGGTTATGCTGTTTTGTATGTTTCACTGGCCGTGTTCCACAACCTGCCTCACCATAAAGAAGGAAACCGGCAGCTTTAGATGGACGCTGCTTTCTATAGCATTGCCCACAGCAGTGGGCCTTATTGCCTGCTTTATATTTAATAGTGTTATAAAGCTTTTCGGCATAGCTTTTTAGAAAACTGTAATATCTTTTCTCTCGTCCTCATATCATTGTACAAACAGATTGAATAGCACGGGAGGATGTTTTGATGACGAACACAGGCATATATAAAGACATTGCCGAACGTACAGGCGGCGATATTTACATTGGCGTTGTGGGTCCGGTGCGCTCTGGCAAATCAACATTTATTAAACGATTTATGGAAACGCTTGTTTTGCCGAACATTGAGAGCGACTATGAACGAACGCGCGCAAACGACGAGCTGCCGCAATCGGC
>USAR01000273.1 GCA_900552605.1 uncultured Oscillospiraceae bacterium
ATGGAGATAATAGAAATTGCCGGTTATACAAGAGAAGATAAATTCCGCATTGCCAAAAAGTATCTTGTTAAAAAACAGCTTAAAAAGAACGGGCTCACACCGAGTGTTTGCAAAATAACCGATTCAGCAATTCACCATATGATCGACGATTACACAAGAGAAGCGGGAGTAAGAAAACTCGAGCAAAAAATCGCTGCCGTTTGCAGAGGAGTTGCGGCAAAGGTTGTGGGTGAGGAATGTAAGACAGTTTCCGTAAACTCAGGCTCCTTAAAAGAATATCTCGGCAACCCAAGGTATAAGGACGACGGGCTTTTACCGAGCGATGAGATAGGTGTTGTTAACGGACTTGCCTGGACTCAGGTAGGCGGTACTTTGCTGCAGCTTGAAGCGTCGGTGCTCGACGGCAGCGGCACTGTGGAGCTTACAGGCTCTTTGGGCGATGTTATGAAGGAATCGGCTGCCTGTGCCTTAAGCTATGTCCGCAGTATTGCGGATATTGCAGGTATTGAGCCTGATTTTTATAAAAACAGCGATTTTCATATTAACGCAACAGAAACAGCAGTGCCGAAGGACGGACCGTCCGCAGGCATAACAATGGTAACGGCGCTTGTTTCGGCGTTAACGGGCGTGCCTGTGCGTCGCGATGTTGCAATGACGGGTGAAATAACCCTGCGCGGCAGAATTTTGCCGATCGGCGGATTAAGAGAAAAATCAATGGCTGCATATTCGGCGGGAGTCAAAACCGTTTTCTTTCCGAAAGCCAATGTTTTAGACCTTGATGATGTAGACCCGATTGTAAAGCAAGCGGTTGAGTTTATTCCCGTAAGCACGGCGGACGAGGTGCTCAGTGCTGCTCTTGTGGGCGGTATGCCAAGAAAAAAGGAGAAGTCGGAGACGGTTCCTGTCAGCAAAAATACAGACAGAAAACCGTCGGCAAGACAGTGATCTATGATAAACTATAATCAAACAGTATTTGAGGCGTCGTACGGTCTTTCAAACCAGCTGCCGCCGTCGGATTTGCCGGAGGTTTGTTTTTCCGGCAGGTCAAATGTCGGTAAATCCTCGCTTATAAACAAGCTTGTAGGAAGAAAGGCACTTGCAAGGGTCAGTGCTAAACCCGGCAAAACAGTTACCGTGAACTTTTTTAAAGCAGGCGATGTAAGGCTTTGCGATCTGCCGGGTTACGGCTATGCAAAGGTCGCTTTCTCGGAAAAGCAGCGTTGGTCTAAGCTTATGGAGCACTATTTCGCTTCGGGCAGAGATATACGCTTGGTAGTTCAGCTTGTTGATATGCGTCACAGTCCCACTGCCGACGATATAACAATGATAAACTACCTTTCGCAAATGCAGCTGCCGTTTGTTATCGCGCTTACAAAGTGCGATAAGCTAAATAAAACCGAACGCGAGCAGCGTATGGCGGAATTCACAGAGCTTTTCTCGGAAAACGGTATTGAGTTTTTTGCTTTTTCTTCGTTAACGGGCGAGGGTCTGGAAAGCCTTAAAGAACATATAGAAACAGCGGTTTCAAATTGATTTATAATTAACGGAGTGTGTGTTATGGATAAACTTAGAACACCGGAAAATGATGATCTTTTTAAGGCGATACTTTCGCTTACCTCGGTTGATGAATGTTATGAGTTTTTTGAGGACGTGTGCACAATAAACGAGCTTTTGGCAATGTCGCAAAGGCTTAAGGTTGCTATGATGCTTAAAGAGGACAGGGTATACACCGATATTGCAAAGGAAACAGGCGCAAGCACAGCAACTATCAGCCGTGTTAACCGTTCTTTGCAATACGGCAGCGGCGGCTATGACAAGGTTATTGCAAGGATAAGTGAAAAATAATGGAGTACAGTTCGTTTGCAAGCTGCTATGATGTGCTTATGAAAAATGCCGAGTATGAAAAGAGAGCGGAGTATATGCTTTCTTTTTTTTCGGAATTCGACCGAGCGCCGACGCTGCTTTTGGATCTTGCTTGCGGCACCGGCGGCTTTACTGCCGAGTTTTTAAAGCGCGGAATTGACGTTATCGGTGCTGACCCATCGGCGGAGATGCTCGAAATTGCCACAAAAAAGCTGCCAAATGCTTTGTTTTTGCATCAGTCGGCTGAGGAGCTTAACCTCTTTGGCACTGTTGACGGTGCAGTTTGCTGTATGGACAGCGTAAATCATATAACGGACATAAGAAGAGTAAAAAAGGCGTTCAGCCGTGTTTCGCTGTTTTTAGAGCCGCAAAGGCTGTTTGTTTTCGATGTAAATACTGTGTATAAGCATAAAAGCCTGTTGGCTGACAACGCTTATGTAATTGAAGAGGACAATGTTTTTTGCAGTTGGCAAAACAGCACGGTCGGGAATCTCACGGATATTATGTTGGATTTTTTTGTAGAAGATAACGGCGTTTATATTCGATCGTCGGACTTTTTCAGCGAGCGTGCATATACAGTGGAGCAGCTTGAAAAAGCACTTGGTGA
>USAR01000274.1 GCA_900552605.1 uncultured Oscillospiraceae bacterium
CAACCTCGCCTACAAACGCTTTAAACTCGTCGTTTGAAGCAACGAAGTCTGTCTCGGTGTTAGCCTCAACAACAGCTGCAACGCCGTTGTTTGAATAAACAACAACAGCACCCTCGGCTGCAACACGAGTAGATTTTTTAGCTTGCGACGCAAGTCCTTTTTCTCTTAAAAAGTCAACGGCTTTATCCATATCGCCGTCACACTCAACAAGTGCCTTTTTGCAATCCATCATACCGCAGCCTGTTCTTTCGCGAAGAGCCTGCACGTCTTTTGCGGTAAATGCCATAATTTTCTACCTCCGTTAAAAAGTATTGACCGACGAAAAAAATTATTCTGCGTCTGCCTTTTCTTCGACAGCCTCTTCTGCTGCCTCTTCATTTGCTGCCGAGCCTTGCTCGCCCTGTCTGCCCTCTGTAACAGCGGCAGCCATTGTTTGGGTTATGAGCTTAACGGCACGGATAGCGTCGTCGTTACCGGGGATAACATAGTCAATCTCATCGGGATCGCAGTTGGTATCAACGATAGCGATGATCGGAATACCGAGCTTGTGTGCTTCTTGAACTGCAATCTTTTCCTTGCGGGGATCAACAATAAACATAGCGGCAGGAAGCTTGTGCATATCCTGAATACCGCCGAGGAATTTTTCGAGCTTTTCGATTTCGAGGTTGAGCTTAATAACTTCCTTTTTGGGGAGAAGGTCAAAAGTGCCGTCTTCCTTCATTTTGCGAAGCTGATTGAGTCTTTCAATACGCTGACGAATCGTGCGGAAGTTTGTAAGCATACCGCCGAGCCATCTTGCGTTAACGTACGGCATACCGCAAGCTGCTGCGTCTTCTTTAATAGAATCCTGAGCCTGCTTCTTAGTGCCGACGAACAGAATCTCCTCACCCTCTGCTGCGAGATCGCGAACGAACATATAAGCCTCGTTCAGCTTTTTAACGGTTTTCTGCAAATCGATAATGTAGATACCGTTACGCTCGGTGAAGATGTACTGTGCCATTTTCGGGTTCCAGCGTCTTGTAAGGTGACCGAAATGTACGCCTGCTTCAAGAAGCTGTTTCATTGATACTACTGACATTTTAATGTCCTCCTTCAGGTTGTTCCTCTACTTCGCTTGACCGGCGGAAAAAGCTCGGCACCTGTCCACACGAAGTATGTGAATTTTTGCTGTAAATGTGCGATGCGCATACTCACAGCCATATAAGTATATCACAACATCTTGCCGATTTCAACACTTTTTTAAAATTGTTTCAATTTTTTTATTCATCTAGTTTTGCTTTTCATTAAGAGCTTGCCGAAAACACATTGCCGCTACTTCAGTTAAGCGTGACCTCATCATCGTTAAAAAGCCGATCAACGCCATATTTTATTCCGAGGTTTTCCGCCTTTTCAAGCATCATGTCGTTTTGCAGCACTTCATCCGCCGCAAAGCCTGCGGTTTTTAAAATGTCCATATTGCAGGAAATATCGGCAATTTTAAATTGCGGAAGTCCGTGCTGACGGTTGCCCAAAAAGTCGCCCGGACCTCTCAGCCTTAGATCCTCATTCGCAATTTTAAAACCGTCGGTGCTGTTTTTTATAACATTAAGCCGCTTAAGGGTTTCTTCATTCTGTGTGCTTGTTACCAAAATACAGCTCGACCGTTCACTGCCCCTTCCCACTCTTCCGCGCAGCTGGTGCAGCTGCGAAAGACCGAATCTTTCGGCATTTTCAATAACCATAACCGTGGCGTTAGGCACATCCACACCCACTTCTACCACGGTTGTTGTAATAAGCAGCTGTGTTTTGCCCTCCGCAAAGTCACGCATTGCCTGTTCCTTTTCTTTCGCCTTTTGCTTTCCGTGAAGCAGACCGACGCTGTAATTTGCAAATGGACCGCTTTTAAGCTGCTCGTAGTATTGCTTTGCAGGCAAAAGAGCGGTATTTTCCCCCTCTTCGACAAGCGGACAAACAATATACGCCTGCCTGCCGAGAGCAATGTGCCGCTTTATATATTCATAAATACCCTCGCGTTTTTTCGTCGGCGCAATGTATGTTTCAATCGGTATTCTTCCTCGCGGCATCGCTTTCATAACACTTATATCAAGATCGCCGTACAAAATAAGCGCCAAAGTTCTCGGAATCGGTGTTGCCGACATTATGAGCATATGCGGAGCGTTTCCCTTTTTTTCAAGCCTTGCGCGCTGTGCCACACCGAAGCGATGCTGTTCATCCGTAATAACCAGCGACAGCGATGAAAACTCCGTGCTGCTTTGCAACAGTGCCTGTGTTCCCACAATAACAGATATTTCCCCGGACGCAATTTCTTTCTTTATTTTATCTTTCTCGCTTTTTTTGAGTGAGCCCAAAAGCTTTTCAACCTTTATGTTGGTGTCTTTGAAAAGCGATTTCAAGGTGTTATAATGCTGCTCCGCCAATATTTCCGTCGGTGCCATCATAGCGCACTGCCTGCCACACCTTGCGACAG
>USAR01000275.1 GCA_900552605.1 uncultured Oscillospiraceae bacterium
ATGCATATACTGACCGCGGACTTCGGCGCCGAAACTTCTTGTGATATCATTATCGTCGTTTAAAACCGTGCGGGAAAACGCATTTTGGTGCAGTAAAATATTTTTCTTTGCATTAATATATTCGTCCATATCCTTATGCACATCAAGATGATTCGGTGCAACGTTAGTAACAACCGCGACATCGGGACTTTTCCGCATAGAGATAAGCTGAAAAGACGACAGTTCCACAACAACATAATCCTCGGGTTTGATTTCGGCAATGCGCGGCAAAAGCGGTTTGCCGATATTTCCGCCTACATGCACCCGGTGCCCCTCTGCTTCAAGCATTTTTGCAATAAGCGTTGTTGTTGTGGTTTTGCCGTCAGAACCCGTCACTGCAAAAATCGTTGCCGGACATACTTCAAAAAACACTTCCATTTCAGATGTAACCGCAATACCGTTTTCACGAGCTTTAACAAGCTCGGGGAGATAATAGTTCATTCCCGGTGTGCGGAAAATGATATCCACTTCAAGATTTTTCAGATAGTTTTCACCAAGGCGCAGTTCAGCTCCCTTTGCTTCAAGCTCATCTGCAAGCGGACCGACCATTTCTCTTGTTCTGCGATCGCAAACGATAACTCTTGCACCGCCATCCAAAAAGTCCTCAATAAGCGGAGTATTACTGACTCCGATTCCGCAAACAGCAATTCTTTTTCCGGAAATCTTGCTGAAAAACTGCTTATAATCCACAGAAAACCACCGTACCCTTTCCTTTTCCAAGGCAACTTGAATTTAAATTATAATAATGCGTCGCGATTTGATAATTTAAATTTTGCTGCTTCTTAGCGCCTGCACTGCAGCGATATTTACTGCTGAATCTTTAATCCACATGTATTTATTATACTTATATTTTTTCCAAAAATCAACAGTTATTGCCTGTTTTTTAAATTTTATCAAATAGACTTAATAGTTTAATTGCATTAAGAAACGACGGCACCGGAAAACAGCACCGTCGTTTTAACTTTTTTAGTCTTTTAAGAAAGTTTTACTTCCTCCCAAAGTCTGTCCATATACTGTCGTGTTTCATCATCAAGATTGTGGAAATACTCCGTTTTAGGACGGTCATTTTCGTTGGGATAAAGAATCTCACTGTCATGATAAGTGTAATCCTCCATCTTAACAACCTCGGTGTTAGGTGAAGCATAGCAGATATATTCGGCATTTGCAAGTGCAACCTCTGGCTCCATAAGGAAGTTTATATACATTTTAGCCGCTTCGAAATTCTGTGTTGAGTTTGGTATGCATATTGAATCAACAAATATATTGGTTCCTTCCTGCGGATATGCAAAGCCGAGATTTTCATTGTTTTCGTACATACTGAGGTAATCTCCGGCATAATACGGCGCAACCGCAGCCTCCCCTGACTCCATTTTATCGAAGACCTCGTCCATAACATAAGACTGAATAACCTTCTTTTGCTGCTTTAGCTTTTCGGCGGCGGTGTCAAGCTGTTTTTTATCGGTTGTGTTGATATCGATTCCGCAAAGAAATTGAGCTGTGGCAAAGGCGTCACGCGGATTATTGAAATTAAGTATGCCGGCGCTTTTGTATTTTTCGTTCCACATCACATTCCAGCTTTTGGCGTCTTGTTCGGAAACAACAGTTTTATCATATATAATGCCGACCATACCAACCGAATACGGAACGGAATACTCATTGTTTTTATCAAAGTACACGTTCTTGTATTTATCGTCGATGTATTTATAATTAGAAAGCGACTCGGGGTTAAACTTTTTAAGCATACCCTCGTTTGCCATTCGTGCAATCATATAGTCCGACGGAATGATGATATCATACGACACACCGCCGCCCTTCATTTTTGAATACATAGACTCGTTTGATTCATAGGTTACATAGTTTACTTTAATACCTGTTATCTTTTCAAACTCCGCATTAATGTCCAAAGAATCGTCGAGACCGTTTGATATATATTCACCCCAGTTGAAAACATTAAGTTCTGTGCCAGCAAGCTCTCTTGTATACTCACCTCGAAGCTTTATAAGCGGCTCTGCGGCACGCCCTGCGTAGCGCGAAAAAGCAATAACCGATGCCGAAAGCACAAGTACCAACACAACAGATGTTACTCTGCACAGCTTTGGAACGACGGTCTGCTTTTTCTTTTGACCGTGTTTTGAAATGTCGGAGCCTTTTGCAAAGTTATTAAGTACAAGCAGCACAAGCACCGCGAGAAATATAACAGTGGAGAGTGCATATATATCAAGCCTTACTCTGCGTTTTGTCATTGAGTAAATCAAAATTGGCAGAGTCTGGAAGGTAGAGCCGCTTGTGAAATGGCTGATAACAAAATCGTCGAGAGAAAGTGTGAATGCCATAACAAAGCCTGTTGAAATACCTGAGGATATCGCGGGAAGAATGACCTTAAAAAACGATTTAAACGGTGTGCACC
>USAR01000276.1 GCA_900552605.1 uncultured Oscillospiraceae bacterium
ATTCTACCATAGGAGGTCTCTTTTTTCTATTGTCCATTTTTCACGGACTTGTTCAGCTTTGCGGTTCTTTTTTTGTTTAGCGTCTTTAGATGTTAAAATAAAACGCACCTCTGCACGAAAGTGCGGAGGTGCGTCCCCCGTATGGGGAAGTTATGAGGAGGGTAGATGTCCTCAACAGGGTGCGGCTCCCTGCCTCTTTTGAGGACATCATTATTATATCCCATAATTCTTAAAAAATAATGGTAATTATATGAATAATATTTTAAAAATTTCTAAACGTAACGATTTCTGTTTTATTATGAAATTCATATTGATTATTCACAAAATTTAAGTGTGTATATTATTACCTTAAAACGTCAACAATAGCAGTGCAACACAAATCTCAGTAAAAAGGATTGATAAAGCAATGAAAAACACAGCACGCTCAAAAGGGAAAAGCTTTTATATCATCGCCGCTGTTGCTCTGCTTGCAGCAGGAAGTATTGCAAGACTTACGGTTAACGACGCCAAGCAAAAGGAAACTCCTGAAAAGAACGAAAGCTCGGTTTACTCTGTTATTTCAAGCGCCCCGTCTTTTCAAAGTCGCATAACAAGTAAAGCTGAAGACAGCAGCTTGAGTTCATCAAGCGTTACTTCAAAAACAGAGAGCAAAAAACGCGACAGCTCATCAGCTTCCGAAAAAGCAACCGCTGCAAAGCCCGTTACATTTGCAATGCCTATTAAAGCAAACATTATAAAGCAGTTCAGCGATGACAGGTTGGTTTACTCAAAAACTTATGGTGATATGCGCGTTCATAACGGCATTGATATTGTGGCGAAAACAGGCACATTGGTTAAGGCATCGGGCGAGGGCAAGGTATCCCAAATAACCGACGACCGCATAACAGGAAAGACGGTGGTCATAGATCATGGTTCAGGCATTAAAACCTATTACTGCGGACTTAACGATGTCAGCGTTAAAAATGGCGAAAAGGTGACATCGCTTAAAGTTATCGGCACAGTCGGCGAGGTGCCGTCGGAATGTCTTGACGAAAGTCATCTACACTTTGCTGTAAGTAAAGGCGACAAGTGGGTCTCTCCGCTTGAGGCAATGGGGCTTGAGTGATTTTTTAGTTAGGTAATGCATATATTTTAAAAAACGCGCCCCCGTTTCGGTTAGGGGCACAAAAAAAGCAAGGGCGGAAAAAATGCAATCCGCTCTTGTTTTTTATTTTTAATAAAAACAAAATGGAAATTATGCCGATTTTTCGAATCAAGCTCTAGTGAACGGAACAAATATATTTAAAATACCGAAATGTAACCCTTCGAAACCCCGGCGGCTTACTGTACAATAAAAATATGAGAAGGAACACAAATAGGCTTTGCATACAGAAATTTTGATTTTGTAACGACCGGCTACTGCTGCACCGTCCTCCGCAGCGAAGCCGCACCCCGGTGCGCATAGCTTAAAAAGCTATGCAAAAGCCGATAAATCTGCTTTTAAAACCGTTTTTTCATAATTCCTTGGTTGATTAACAGATTTTTGAAAAAAACGGTTGCACCGTGGTGCGGCTTCGCTGTGGCGAGCGGTGCTTCGGTAGGCAATACAAACGATGGTTACTTTAAAACAGGCGTTTTTGTTTCTGCCATTTAAAATTTTCTGAAGAAAGTGCGGTGCTAAAAAGCAAACACAAATATCGTCGAAATTTGTGAAAAATCCTTGACAAAGTAAAAAAATTGTAGTAATATATCATCGTTGACATATTTGTGAAAATAAATTGCTTTTTGGGAGTGTGTTCGGTTGAAAAGGCAAGATAATTATACCGTTGCTTTTCTGGGAGATTGCGTTTTAAGTGATAAAACCGGAGAAAAGCTTATTGACCCGATTGTTGAAAAAATCGTTATGACAAGAAAAAAAGTAGAATTTTGCATTTGTAAAGCCGACGGCTTTTCTTTTGCAGCCTCCAGAGCTGTCCGCAGGGTGCAGGAAAAGCTCGGCAAGGAGTGCTGCCGCTTGCACTATATGCTTTTTAATGAACCCACAATAGAGCAGCGTCGCAGGCTTGAAAAGGTTTACGATTTAGTAGAGGTTTTAGATTCCGATATCTCTGCAAGCAAAGAGGTTTTTGATATTTACGGAAATCTCTCAGCTGCAAAAAGGGGACTGAGCCACAGTAAAAATGGCGTAAATACAGCGTGTATAAAGAATCTTGTTTTAAAAAGCAATTTGCTTTTCGGCGTGCAGGATGACCCGATTATCAACTTTGCAAAGGATAACTCAATTCCTGTGTGCGAGCTAAGGTATGATATGAACTGGTAACGGTATAATGTGAATAGGAATATAAAAGTATTCCTATTCGCAAAAGCTGATTCTATCGGCTTGATTGAAACGTCTCTGTCGTTTCAATTCCTTAGGCGAACAATAATAAATCCGAACCAGCCTAAAACGGTGCATTTTCGGCGTA
>USAR01000277.1 GCA_900552605.1 uncultured Oscillospiraceae bacterium
TATACCATTTTGTTTTAAAAAAAGCAAGCTGACATCGCGAAAATCATGCGTTCCGACGCAAAACCGCATTTGCAATTGCTGCGATGTATGCTGTAATACTGACATTAAAAAGCGCAGATACCGTGCATCTGCATTTAATAGCGTTTACACAATAAGCTGCGTTTGTCGGTTTTTTTATTAAAAGATAACAAATATTCTATGTCAACTCTTTAAAATAAGGACATATGTCGGCATAATCTCCGCTTTTAAGTTTAAAGCCTTTCGGGATAACACCAAGCTGTTTGAATCCAAGCCTTTCATATAAATGCCTTGCGTGAATATTCTTTGCCACCACCGCATTAAACTGCATTATTGTAAAGCCGTTTTCTTTTGCTGTTTTCAAAGAATTTGCAACAAGCTTTTCGCCGATATGTTTCCCGCGTGCAGCACTTGCCACGGCATAGCTCGCATTTGCAATGTGAGAGCATCTGCCGACATTGTTGGGGTGCAATATGTAAAGTCCCAAAACAACGCCGCTTTCGTCTTCTTTCGCAACACCGCAAAAAGTTTGCGCGGCAAAAAATTCCTCGGCGGTTTTTAGGTTAAGCTTTTCTTCCTGCGGAAATGCAATGCCTTCCTCAACAACTTCATTCCATATCTCAGCCATTTTTTCTAAATCGCTTTTTTGATATTTATAAACTCCGATCTCCATTATTTCTCCTAAAACTAAATTCTTTTCCCAAGCCGCTCCACAGCGTCTTTTTTAAATTCAGCAAAGCAGTCGTTATCCAACGCTGTGCGAATATCCTTCATAAGATTATTGTAAAAATAAAGATTATGCATAACCAGCAGTCGCTGAGAAAGCATTTCTCCGGCTTTTAGCAAATGCCTTAAATATGCTTTTGAATGATTCCTGCACACAGGGCAGCTGCATTTTTTATCAATCGGAGACTCATCGGTTTCATACTTTGCGTTGTTAATGTTGATAATTCCCTCCGACGTAAACAAATGCCCGTGACGCGCGTTACGGCTCGGCATAACGCAATCGAAAATATCAACGCCGCGATCAACGCCCTCTAAAATATTAACAGGCGTGCCTACACCCATAAGATATCGCGGTTTGTCCTTTGGCATAAACGGCTCGACCTCTTCGATTATGTGGTACATCACTTCGGCAGGCTCGCCGACGGCAAGACCGCCTATTGCGTAACCGTCAAGGTTAAGCTCCGCAATTTTTTTCATATGCTCTGTTCTCAGGTCATCAAATGTAGCTCCCTGATTTATTGCGAAAAGCATTTGATTTTTGTTTACTGTTCCGTCAAGCGAATTGAGCCTTGCCATTTCTTTTTTACAGCGAAGCAGCCAACGGTATGTTCTTTGGCAGGAGTCCTTTGCATATGAATACTGCGCAGGGTTTTCAACACATTCATCGAAAGCCATTGCAATGGTTGAGCCGAGATTAGACTGGATTTGCATACTTTCCTCAGGCCCCATAAAAATGCGCCTGCCGTCGATATGCGAGCTGAAGGTAACGCCCTCTTCTTCAATCCTTCTGAGCTTTGCCAAAGAAAAAACCTGAAAACCTCCGCTGTCGGTCAGAATAGGACGTTTCCAGCCTGTGAATTTGTGCAGACCACCCATTGTCTTAACAACACCGTCGCCGGGTCTCAAATGCAGATGGTATGTGTTGCAGAGCATAACCTGACAGTCGAGGTTTTCAAGATCAAATGCCGAAACACCGCCCTTTATAGCAGCGGCAGTTGCAACGTTCATAAAAGCCGGTGTTTGCACCGTTCCGTGTACTGTGGCAAATTCACCGCGGCGCGCAGTACCGTTTATTTTTAAAAGCTTATACATAAAATCTTCTCCGATTTTTTAATTATCCGTTTTATCTTTTAAATTTTCGTAATTTATTGCTGCTACAAAATAAGCATTGCATCACCAAAGCTGAAAAAGCGATATTTTTCTTCAACAGCGGTTTTATATGCACTCATTGTGTTATCATATCCGGCAAAAGCGGAAACCAGCATTATAAGAGTGCTTTCCGGCAGATGAAAATTGGTAACAAGACCATCCATACATTTAAACTTGTAGCCGGGATATATAAAGATATCAGTGTCGCCGCTGCACTCCTTAATTTCTCCGTCAAAGCGCGTTGCAACGCTTTCGATAGTCCTGCAGCTCGTTGTGCCTACGCAGATAACTCTTCCGCCGGAACACTTTGTTCTGTTAATAAGCTCCGCCGTTTCCTTTGGCATATAATAGTGCTCACTGTGCATTTTGTGATCCTCAACATTATCAGCTTTAACGGGTCTGAAAGTGCCAAGACCGACATGCAGCGTGACATATCCTATATTAACACCGCTTTCGCTTATTTTTTCAAGAAGCTCTTTTGTAAAATGCAGTCCGGCAGTGGGCGCTGCGGCAGAGCCGGTTTCCTTTGAATACACCGTCTGATAGCGT
>USAR01000278.1 GCA_900552605.1 uncultured Oscillospiraceae bacterium
CATCTTCGGTTACCCGGGTGTCGGTACGCTGATCCAAAATGCGATTTTGCAGTCCGATTACAACATGATCCTCGGATGTATCACGATTTCCATCGTGGCGATTTCCACGGCGACGTTGGTTGTTGACCTTATATATCCGTTCATCGACCCGAGAATTCGTTACGGTTGATAAGGAGGGAAGTTGTAATGAAAAAATTTGCAAAATTAAAACCGAGTTTATTCGTCTTGACGATCTTTTAAAATTTGCCGGACTTTGTACAACGGGAGGGCATGCAAAGTTTGTTATTCAAAACGGCGAGGTAAAGGTGAACGGCGAGACTTGTCTTATGCGCGGTAAAAAAATGCGTAACGGCGACGTGGCTGAGTTTGACGGCTGCCTTATTAAGTGCTGCAATCAGCAATAATTTAATGCTTGAAAAAATAAAAACAGAAGAGCCGATAAAAAATAAATTTAAAAATCGGAGCTACAGGTAAGATTTAATGAAGATTGAAAGGTTAACCGCCGCAGATTACAGAAATCTTAAAAATATTGACCTTGTTCCGAGCGACGGAATAAACGTGATTTTCGGCGAAAACGCACAAGGAAAAACAAATCTGCTTGAGGGAATATATCTTTTTTCAGGAATGAGAAGCTTTCGCGGTGCAAAGGACAGCGAGCTTATTATGTTCGGCAGCGAAAAAGCCAAGCTTTCGGCAGATTTTTACTCGCACGAAAGAAAGCAGAGCGCGGAAATCGTTATTGAGAAAAAAAGGACGGCATATCTTAACGGAGTGCAGCTGAATTCCACTGTCGGTCTTTCTGAGCAATGTCACCTTATTGTGTTTTCACCGCAGCATACAGCTATTGTTAAAGACTCGCCTCGCTCAAGAAGGGCATTTTTAAACAGCGGAATCGGCGGTGTTTATCCTGTTTATTCGGAGCATTTAAGAAAATATACAAGAGCGCTGCACCAAAGAAATACTCTTTTAAAAAACATCAGGAAAAGCGGCGCTTACAAAGAATTTTTACCCGATTATGACAGGGCACTTGCTGAATACGGCACAAGGATAGTGCACGCAAGAAAGCGATATATTGAACGTCTGCTTGAATATTTGCCGCAAATTTACAGCGACCTTTCGGCAAAAAGAGAAAAAATCGAGATTGAATATTTAACATCACTTGAAAGCGACTCGGCTGAAAATGCAATTTACGAATATGAAAAAAGCAGAAACGAGGATATAGCGGCAGGCACAACAACCTTGGGACCGCACCGAGATGATATAGAGTTTTTAATAAACGGTATTTCCGCAAAGGATTACGGCTCGCAGGGACAGCAAAAAAGCGTGGTACTGGCACTAAAGCTCAGCGAGGCGCAGCTTTTAAAGCAGGTGTGCGGCGAGCAGCCTGTGGCGCTTTTAGACGATGTTATGAGCGAGCTTGACGAGGGCAGGCAGGATTATATTTTAAATCACATTAAGAATTGGCAGGTTTTTATAACCTGCTGTGAAAAGTCGGCGGCAGAGCGGCTTAACGCCGGCGCGGCATTTTTTATGAAACAGGGAAGGCCGGAAAAGGTCTGATTATATTTAAAAGCTTTTTAAGGAGAAATTAAAAAATGTACCTGCACATAGGTAAAAGCACGGTTATAAACGGCAAAGAAATTGTGGGCATTTACGACCTCGATAACGTCACCGTTCAAAAAAGCTCGCGCCAATTCCTTGCCGCGGCGGAAGAAAAGGGCGAGGTAAAAAATGTGGCAACAGATATTCCGCGGTCGTTTATTGTGTGCCGAAAGCTCGGCAAAAGAACGGTTTATCTTTCTCAACTGTCGCCGGCAACACTTTTAAAGCGGACATATTTTGCAAATATGCATAACTATGAACGTACGGAAATAACATAAAGGCAATTTTAAAATGTTCATTAACGGTTTTTCCGAGAAAATAAAATTAATGAAAAGGAAAGAAAGGAAAGCAAAAATGAGTGATGAAAATATAAAGGTTACGGAGGCATACGACGAAAGCTCCATTCAGGTTTTGGAAGGGCTTGAGGCGGTACGCAAACGCCCGGGTATGTATATAGGCTCAACGGGAGAGAGAGGTCTGCACCACTTGGTTTATGAAATTGTGGATAACGCAATTGATGAAACCTTGGCAGGCTTTTGTGATAAGATAACGGTTGAGCTGCTTGACGACGGTATTGTAAGAGTTACGGATAACGGCCGCGGAATACCTGTCGGTATTCATCCTCAAAAAGGAATACCCACGGTGTCGGTTGTTTTCACGATTCTGCACGCGGGCGGTAAATTCGGCGGCAGCGGTTACAAGGTTTCGGGCGGTCTGCACGGAGTTGGTGCTTCTGTTGTTAACGCTCTTTCAACTTGGCTTGAGGTTATCGTTAAAGACGGCAAGCATATTTACAAGCAGCGCTATGAAAAGGGCAACATCGCAACAGAGCTTGAGG
>USAR01000279.1 GCA_900552605.1 uncultured Oscillospiraceae bacterium
GATATTATCGGCGTTTTTGACCCCGGTATTTTCTCAATCGGAGATACTGTTTGCACAGCCTCTAATAAGGTTAAATTTGAGGGAATACCCACATTTGCGCCGGAGCATTTTGCGGAAATTGAGCAGATCGACACGCTTAAGAGAAAACAGTTTGTTAAAGGAATGACGCAGATTGCGCAAGAGGGTGCAATACAGATTTTCCACGAGCCGTCCTCAGGTATGGAAAGGGTCATTGTCGGTGTTGTAGGCGTTCTTCAGTTTGAGGTTCTTGAATACAGACTTAAGAATGAATACAATGTTGACATTCACCGCAGGGATCTTTCGTATCAGTATATCCGCTGGGTTAAAAATAAAGACTTGGATATTAAAAAACTAAACCTTACATCAGATACAAAGTGGGTGCAGGATATGCGCGGAAACGATTTGCTTGTTTTTACAAGCGAGTGGAATATTCGTTGGGCACTTGAGAAGAATGAGGGGCTTTTACTTGAAGAGTTCAGTAAGGAGTAACAGTTAAATATTTAAAAAAGCACATTGCAATGTGCTTTTTTTATTTGCGGAGAAAACAATGCTGCTTTTAAAAGCAAATGTTTCCAAAAGGCCGGCGAGTATCAAACTCGCTGCGCCTGACATTTGGAAAAATTCTGTATATCTTGTCTTATCGCTTGCCTAAATTGTGACAGCTTTGCACTGCGGTCTTAGTTTGTGCTTTTCTTGCCGGCGGGCGACGCTGCCTGCCGACAAGAAAAAGGCCGCAATTTCTAAGCTTTAAAAAGCAGAATTGCGGCTTAATTAAAAGGTCTAATAAAATTGCGGATTAAGGGTTGTGTAAATCAAAACAGCTCAATCTGTGTGCCGCTGATATCAGGCTCTTCATTGCACAGCTTTATAACGTTTATTCCTTTGTGCTCGGCATATCCTACAGTGTATGCCGTGCCTCCCTTATTGGATGAAATGTATGCAATGCAGTAGTCGCTGTTATCCACCATAAAGCGATTCCTTCTTTGCATACACCCGTTGTAATATTCACAGGATAAATAAATATAAGCATTGCAGTGATTTAAATTTTTTTTGTAATGATCGCGGTCGGCGCTGTGCCAACGTGATTCCTGATTGCGACAGGGAAGAGCCAGAAAAAGCGATATTTCGGGGTGAGATTCACGAAGCCTGATTATTGTGTCTGCTGCCAATGTGTCGAAGCCCAAAGCACCGCCTGCCCAGAATCTTGTTACACCGATGCTTATAAGGTTCTCAATCTCCCGTTCAAGCTCTGCTTTAATTTGCGGCAGTTTTGTTTTAGGTATAGTTCTGTGACCTGTGAAACAACAGGTTTTCGATTTCATTCTTATCACTCCGCTAAGATAATTAACATAGAAAATAATACCACGCCTAATGTGAAAAAGCAACACTCTTTTTTATATATGTGATATATGGAAAAAGTCTTACGTTATATCTCTGTAACGTAAGACTTTTTATAATTAAACTGTTTTACAAAAAATACTAGTAGGTTATAACAAGGTTTGCTATATTTGTGTATTGACCGGAGTGTGAAACAAGCTCAAGATAATCATTTATTGCTTTTAAGGCATCTTCCTTCTCAATATAAACTGCGCCGCTGTTTACAGCTGCTTCTTTTGAAACACTCTTGCTGCATACATTGTAGTTTTCAAGAGTGGATGTTGCGCTTTCGCTGCCGGAGGCGGCTGCCGAAACAGAAGACTTGAGGTCGGAAACAAAGCGCGAGAACAGCTTGGGAGAAGTTATATACATATCGTTGCTGCAAACAATGCAACCGAAGAGAACATCGGTGTTTAGAAGAGAATTAACGGCAGTAGCTGTTTTAAAGCCGTCTGTTTCAAGCAGTTTGCCTGCAATCGGTTGAGGTGCAATTATAAAATCGCAGGTTTTTGTGTTTGCAATTTTTATAAGCTCTGAAATATCTTTAAAGGTTTTAAAACCATTGCAGCCAAGTTCATTTGCAAAAGATTTAATATCATCGGTATTATAAACGTAAACACGCGACTTGCCAAGCTTTTCCGAGGTGGCTGTTTCATTGCCGAAAACAAACACATTGTTTTGCTGTGTAATTGCAAGAATTTTAAAAGTGCCGTTAGAATGTTTGGCTATTTTTAAACCTTCGCTAAGTGACATAAAGGATATAGGAGCTGAATTTGAAAGTTCTTCTTCAAATTTCTTCTCGTTTTCATATAAATTTACCGTGTAGGAAAGCTTCGACTTTCCGTATTGGTTTTTTTGCATTAGGTCACCGATCACTACAGAGTTCTCGTACCTTAACGCAGCAATGTCAGCATAAATCATCTCGGTTTCAGAAGAAATACCGCCGTTTGTGACGCTGCTTGCGCTGGACGACGCGCGCGCCTGGATGGAGCAAAACGGTGCGGAGGCCGTCGCGCGGCTCAAGGCCGCGGCGGCGTGGTT
>USAR01000280.1 GCA_900552605.1 uncultured Oscillospiraceae bacterium
GACTGTGATGTATCCTTAAACTTCGGATGGAAATGCGGCACAAAAATCCAGAAATGGTTTGCAATGGACGGCATTTTCGACTCGGCAATTAAAAACTCGGCGCCTAAAGACCTTAAAAGCTTCGGCAAGGCCTGTGCGGCTCTGCTTAAAGAACTGATTGAAGTGCGCGGTTATGACAACGTTAAAAACGTGTGTCTTTACAACGAACCGGACTACGGCTGCCCTGAAAGTCAATCCGGAGATTTTGTTGTGCCGTATGTTAAAGACCGTTATCCATATTGGCGCGATATGCTCATTGCCGTACACGACGCGGCTGTTGAAAACGGCATCGCGGAAAAGGTAAGATTTTTGGGCACAGAAGGCGGCGCTGCACCCGATTGGATGACAAGACTCAGCACCGACTGCCCGTTTATGAAGCTTAACACCGTTCACCGCTATACGCTTAGCTATGAAAACGCGGTTAAAACTTTTGCCGCATATAATGAAGCGGCAAAGGGTGTGCCTGTTGCACTTACCGAGTTTGGTACATTCGGCAGAAATCACCGTAACGATTTTTATAATCAGGTGGAAATGGCGATTGCCGCAATACGTGCAGGCTTCACTCAAATGCTGATTTGGATTCTAAACGGCGAGTATCTGCCGGACCCGCTTAATTGGTACCACGCCGGCGGCGATATGGACAACAGCTTTTCGTTTTGGGATCTGCTTAGCATAGACGGTGCGATCGATCAGGTCGGTGAATCGTTTTATGAGCTCTCGCTGCTTATGCGCTATGTTCCGAAATACTGCCGCACGGTTTTAGCGGAAGCTTTCCAAAGCACAGTGCGCCCCGTTGCATTTATGACGGAAAACGGCGATATAACCGTTGGTGCGGAGTGCATTACCCGCAAGCAAAAAGGCAGTGTTGAGATCACATTTAAAAAGCCTGTTAACAAAACATTTTATAAATATGTTTACCGTGTACACGATAAAGCTGAGCCAAACCTTATAATACCTCGCTGCGAGGGTAAAATCGAGGTTGAAAGCGTGCTTCACGACGAAATTCCGGAAGATTACTGTTTTGCGGTCTATTCCACAATACCGCCTGTCGGTCAGATTGCAATGGACGAGGTCGAAATTTTTGCTAATGCCGGTGAAAAGGTTAAGATTGGCTGTACTCTTATTGATTGCGACGGTGAAACGGAAAGCTTTGTTGAAGCGTTTGTCGGCGAAAAAGGCACGCTTGAAAACGGATGCTATACAATGCCCGAAAGTGCAAAAAGCGGCGATATGGCGGCAATTCGCACACAGCTTAAGGCAGACCCCACTGTTTATGGTGTGAGCATTGTGAGAATTAAATAACTTTCCTGTTGCAGCTTTTTACTAAAACCGCAAATGTAATATAACGAAATACAAAAAACGCTGTTCGAAAAATTTCGGACAGCGTTTTTTAGCGTTAGTTATTAACCCTTTCTCGGTTCAAATGAAAAGGTAAAGGAAAATTCTTTATCTTTTACTTTGTATTTTTCCGATATTTCAGGTCCGCAAGAGTGTGAGCCGACGCCGGCACACTTGTAATCAATACGAAGATGTGTGGCATACGATTCACCTATCTCGTCAATGTGTTTTGCTTTATAAAGCTGATGTGCGGAATATGAAGAGACGTTTGCTTCAAAACCGCTGTCGCTCTTAAAACAAAGCTCGCCGATGCTAAGCTCTCGCACCGAGGTGTGATTGCCGTGCTCCTGCGGCATAATGTACGGAACATATTCCTTTTCGGCATTGCTTTCAAAACGGTTAAGGCTTGCGTGATGCAGCATATCACGATAGTTTTCATAAGGACCATAGCCGAAATAGCTGAAATTACTGCTTTCTTTCGGAAGTGTGAAGTTAAAGCCGAGACGTGGCAGCTCTACTGCGTCTTTTGCGACATTTCCGTTTGTTGTTATGCGTGTTTTACCGCTCTTGAATATCTCGATTTTCAAAGAGTATTTAACAAGCGGTCGGCGTGACGTACCTGAAAGTGACGCACTCGCTTTGATTGCGCCGTCCTCAATTTCCGCCGAATAGCTGTTGCGCATTTCCTTATCAAGGTTTTCACCCTGCCAAGTACTTAAGAACATCCAAAAAGGTGCAAGCGCACGTTCGTTATCCGTTGTTGCTCTGAAAGCCGAGAAAATCACCGGCTCTGTGATCTGCTCTTTTCCGTTTACAATAATGCTGTCGAAATTGCAAAGCTGCTTTGAAAAGCTGTATTTGAAGCCATCGCCCACTGCATATATATGAAATTTGTCCTCGGTGAGCGGCAATAGCTCATCGTCGTTCTTTATTTCCTTTTCGCAGTTAAGCGGAAGCTCAAGCTCGGCAACAGTTTCATCACCTTTAAGCATTTCAACCCTAACGGCAGCTCCCAGACGACAGGT
>USAR01000281.1 GCA_900552605.1 uncultured Oscillospiraceae bacterium
ATCGGAAAGTCTGCTGCAACATTCTTTAAATGTCAAAGCGTTTTCAACTGTCGGTAAAACACCGCGTCCCGATTGTTTTGCCGCCTCGTTTGCGATTTTTTGCAAACGTTCCCTTTTCTTTGCGACAGATTTTGCATCGGGTCGTGAAATGCACCGCTCGGAAATAACGGGAACAATTTGATTTACACCGAGTTCAACTGCCTTTTGCACCACTGTTTCAAGCTTATCGCTCTTTGGCATACACTGAAAAAGCGTTACTTCAACGCTCGGCTCGCTTACGGTTTTTGCGGATTCCATAACGTCCAGCATAACCTCGTTTTCGCGAATTCCGGTGATCTTGCAAAAATAGTCCGTTCCCTTGGTGTTGCAAACTGTCAGCTCCTCGCCGATTTTCATTCTTAAGGATCGCGATATGTGGCGCGCGTCATCGCCTGTAATAATAGCCGCGTTTTCAGAAAAGTTCTCACAAAAAAATCTTGGCATACCGTCACTCCAAATAGGTTTCAATAAAGTACTTGGGTCTTGCTTTAACCTCTCCGTAAATTTTGCCGATGTATGTGCCGATAACACCGAGAGAAAGCAGCTGTATTCCACCGATAAGCCAGATAGAGGCAACTGTGGCTGTCCAACCTGCCACAGTGTGACCGAGTATTTTTGCAACAATGGCATAAAGCATTGCAAAAACACTTAGTATGGAAATGAAAAATCCCAAATTTCCAATGAGCTTTAGCGGCTTAACGCTGAATGATGTTATACCGTCGTAACCGAGCGACAGCATTTTTTTAAGCGGGTATTTAGATTCACCGGCAGTTCTCGGCTTTCTTTCATAAGCCACTGTAGTGCTTTTAAGACCTATCAGCGGCACCATTCCGCGCAAGAATAAATTGACCTCGCGGTATTCGGAAAGCGCGTCAAGCGCGCGTCGGCTCATAAGGCGGTAGTCGGCATGGTTGTAAACTATATCAACGCCGAGCAGTTTTAGAAGCTTATAGTACCACTGTGCAGTGTTGCGCTTGAAAGCAGTGTCTGTATCACGGCTTTTTCTGACACCGTAAACTATGTCGCAGCCGTTTTTGTATTCTTTAATAAATTCTTCAACTGCAGTTATATCGTCTTGCCCGTCGGCGTCCATCGATATAGCGCAGTCTGCCTTTTCTTTTGCTGTCATAAGTCCTGCAAACAGAGCGTTTTGATGACCGACGTTATGCGCGAGCTTTATACCGCAGACAAATCGATTATCACCGTTCAGCTTTGTTATAATACTCCATGTGTTATCTTTACTGCCGTCGTCAACAAGTAAAATGCGGCTGTCGTCCGATATTTCGCCGTTTTTTGAAAGCTCGGCAAGCTTGGCTGTTACGGCACACACGGTTATAGGAAGAACCTCCTGCTCGTTATAACAGGGTATAACAATGTAAAGCTTAGGTGTTTTCATCATCCTTTCCCTCCTCTAAAAACTTGTGCAGCGCCTCGCTGTCAATAACCGTTTCACCGTCGTCCTCGTCAACGGTAAATCCGCCGGACGAGTCTTCATTTTCCTGCTGTCCGTCTTGCGGCTCGTTTCCGTCTTCAAAAGTCGGTTTAACATACAGAGGCTCTTCTTGGTTTTCGAGATATTCCGAAAGCGCCTCGCCTTCAGGCCACTCACCGTTATATTTAAACGGTTTTTGTTTTGAGTTTTTAAAGCATACAAACAGATATGCAGCAAGTATCAAAACAGCGGCAAGGCTTATAAGCAAGCCTTCTGTAAGACCGGGCGTTTTGTATTTAAACACGATCTCGTTGTCGCCCTCATCGCAAAGCACTGCCATAAATCCTACGTTCACTTTTTCAATGTCAACTTCTTTGCCGTTTACATATGCCGTCCAGCCTTGCTCGTAGGGAACCGAGAAGAACACGAGGTTTTTGGATTTCAGGTTGATTTTTGCCTTAAAGTCCGAGTTGTCGTGGCTGAAAGAGTAAGCGGCAGTGGCAGCCCTGTCGGCGGCATCTTTTTTCAGTTCATCGGAATTAAGCATATAATCGCTGCCGTCGGCCTCTGTTAAAAGATTGCCGTATTTTTCAATCTGCTCATTATTAAGAAGCAGCGCTTTTACCATCATATTGGCGCGCTGAGCGGAGCTTAATGCGTCGCAGCTTTTATATGAAACGTATTTATCATAGGTAAAACCATAAGGAATATAGCAGTTATTGCTGTAGACGTCAAACCCGTCCTCGGTTTTTTGGTATGTCCACTCCGGCATTCTTGTTTCGTCGTATTCATCGGTAAATTTATCGCCGTCGGTGCGGTTTATAAGATATTTAACCGAGAGCAGCGAGCGTATAGCATAGCTTTCCGTTGTGGGTCT
>USAR01000282.1 GCA_900552605.1 uncultured Oscillospiraceae bacterium
TATTTGCAGGGGTGAATGCGTGAAATATTAATTCCACCTCCTTTTTTGAATTACAGCAATCTAAAAACTCTCACAAATTGTTGTTGTTAATTTGCAATATCACATATTATTCATATTATCAAGACAGAATTGCGCAAAGATATTATGTATATTGCCCATTGTGTAATATATTTGTCGAAAACGCTGTGCTAATACAGTTGTTTTTTTGAAAAATTAATACTCTATTTAAAATTTTGCGTAAAAAAGCATTGCAATATTATACATTATGATATACAATATATGTTGTATAATTGCATAAAGCAGGTGTTTTAATGACAAGAAAACTTGAACGAGAACAGGCGTTTATTCTTATATTTGAAAAGTGCTTTAGAGATGATGAGCTTTCAGATATTCTTGAGGACGCCGTAAATGCGGATGCATACAAACCGAATGAATATTCGGAAAAATGCTTTCGCGGTGTTTATGAGAATGTTGAAAAGATTGACGAAATCATTTCGACCAATCTTAACGGTTGGCAATTAAGCAGAATTTCAAAGGTCGCGCTGAGTATTTTACGACTCGCTGTATTCGAAATCGAGAATCTTGACGATATACCGGAAAGCGTCTCAATTAACGAGGCGGTAGAGCTTTCCAAAAAATATGCAACTACCGATGACGCTTCATATATTAACGGCGTTTTGGGCAGTATTGTGAGGGCGCGTTAAAATGCCGTTTACGCTTGGAATCGATACAAGCAACTACACAACATCTGCTGCTGTTTATAATTGCGACAGCGGTGAAGTGGTGCAGGCTAAAAAACTGCTGGAAGTTAAAATAGGTGAGAGGGGACTGAGGCAAAGCGACGCGCTTTTTCAGCATACCAAACAATTGCCCGAAATCATCGGTAGGGCTTGCAGCAGTATTGAAGGAGAAATTGTCGCTGTCGGAGTGTCGTCTAAACCGAGAAGCGCACCGGAAAGCTATATGCCGTGCTTTTTGGCAGGAGTCAGCGCGGCAAGCGCTGCGGCTGCTGTTCTTAAAAAGCAGTTACATTGCTTTTCACATCAGCAGGGTCATATTGCGGCAGCGCTTTATTCGGCAAATAAGCTTGAGCTTTTAAAAAGTGATTTTTTAGCTTTTCACATTTCCGGCGGTACTACTGAGCTTATTTATGTTAAACCCGGCAAGAACGGTGAGAATTTAGAGTGCACGACTGTTGCAAGGACATTGGATCTTAATGCAGGGCAGCTGATCGACCGAGTCGGTGTTAAGCTCGGTCTTGCTTTTCCTGCAGGCGCGGCTCTTGAAAAGCTGGCTGTGAAAGGAACTTTACCTATTAAGCCTTCTGTAACTCTTAAAGACGGCAACTGCTGTCTTTCAGGAATAGAAAACAAATGTGATAAACTTATAGCCGACGGTGCCAAGCCACAGGATATTGCGCTGTTTACCTTGGACACCGTTGCGCAAACCATTATTAAAATTACAGAACATGCCATTCTAAAATACGGCGAATTGCCGCTTGTTTTCGCAGGCGGGGTTATGTCGGACGAAATTATAAAAAATACAGTTTCCAAGAGGTTTTGCGCAAGCTTTGCCGAGCCGCAGTTTTCCTGCGATAATGCTGCCGGCATTGCTGTGCTTACTGCTGTTTCTGAACAAAACAAAGAACGACTCAAGTAATTATAAAAGGAATGATAGGCTTTTGAATTTGTCGGTTTTATCGGTTTCCGCTCTTAACACATATATTAAAAGTATTGTTGAGTCCGACGGAAATCTGCTTAATGTCTTTGTTGAGGGTGAAATATCAAACTTTAAAAATCATTATGCCAGCGGTCATCTTTACTTTTCTTTGAAAGATGAAAAATCGGTTATACGCTGCGTTATGTTCTCAAGTTTTGCCTCAAGGCTGCGTTTTGAGCCGCAAAATTCAATGCACGTAATTTGCCGAGGAAGAATTGCCGTTTATGAACGCGACGGACAGTATCAGCTTTACCCTGAGGATATGCAGCCTGTCGGATTCGGCGCATTGGCTCTTAAATACGAACAGCTGAAACAAAAGCTTCTTAATGAAGGGTTATTCAGTGTCGAAAACAAACGACCGCTGCCAAGGCTCGTTAAGAGAATCGCGGTAGTTACTTCCGAAACGGGTGCCGCCGTGCATGATATTTTAAGCATTTTGGAACGTCGTGCGCCGTTTGTTGAGGTTGTTTTTTGCAAAGTGCTGGTTCAGGGCGAAGCCGCTGCCGAAAGTATGTGCAAAGCTCTCGAAAAGCTTTACGAAACCAACGATATAGATTTAATAATAATAGG
>USAR01000283.1 GCA_900552605.1 uncultured Oscillospiraceae bacterium
TTCAAAAGCACGGTAAAAAATACTTGGTGCAAAATCCGCCGATGCCGCCTCTTACAACATCGGAAATGGATGAGGTTTATGAGCTGCCTTATGAAAGGTATTATCACCCGATCTACGAAAAGCAGGGTGGAGTTCCGGCAATTGAAGAGGTTGAATTTTCAATAACGCACAATCGTGGTTGTTTTGGTGCGTGCAATTTCTGCTCAATTGCTTTTCATCAGGGCAGACAGATATCGGTAAGGAGCAAGGAATCGGTTTTGCGTGAGGCGGAAATGCTTACGCATAACCCTCATTTTAAAGGATATATCCACGACGTCGGAGGACCTACTGCGAACTTCAGACTGCCCTCTTGCGAAAAACAGAAAAAGCTTGGACTTTGCAAGGGCAAAAAATGCTTGGCGCCGACGCCTTGTAAAAACCTTCAGGTGTCCCACACAGAGTATGTTGATATTCTCAGAAAAATGCGCAGAATAAAGGGCATTAAAAAGGTGTTTATTCGCTCGGGCGTGAGGTTTGATTACCTTATGGAGGACGAGCAACGAGTGTTTTTCAAAGAGCTTGTGGAACACCACGTCAGCGGTCAGCTCAAGGTTGCACCAGAGCATTGCAGCGCAGCTGTGCTTGACAAAATGGGCAAGCCGCATATCGAGGTTTACAAAAGGTTTTCCGATGAGTTTTATCGCCTTACAAAGCAGGTAGGGAAAGAGCAGTATCTGGTGCCTTATCTTATGTCAAGCCACCCCGGCAGTACACTTAAAGATGCAGTGGAGCTTTCGCTTTATTTAAGACGAGAGCACATAAGACCGGAGCAGGTGCAGGATTTTTATCCAACTCCCGGAACGCTTTCCACCGCGATGTATTACACAGGGCTTGACCCACACACAATGAATCCGGTGTTTGTTCCGAAAACTCCCGAGGAAAAGCAAATGCAGCGCGCACTGCTTCAGTATTTCAGGCCGAATAACCGTGATATAGTTATTAAAGCACTTTTGAAAGCCGACAGGAAAGACCTTATAGGGAACGGCAAAAACTGTTTGGTTGCGGCGCCGTTTGGCAGCAATCTTGCAAACAGCACAAAGGGTAAGGGTAAAAGCGGTGTCAAAGGACACACTAAAAACGGCAGAAGCGGAAACAGAAAAAAGAGCAAGCTGGGCGGAAAGTGGAACGGAAAAAGATAAGCAACTATAATTTCAGAAAGGCGAGTGTAGCTTTTATGATCAGCATCGACCGCATTGAAAGCCAATTTGCCGTGTGTGAGATTGACGGCGTTTTTGAAAATATACCGCTTGAAATAATAAACGGTGCCGCTGCCGAGGGCGATATCTTAATTAAAAACGGAGAACGGTACGATATTGACAAGGCGGCCACTGCAGCAAGAAGAAAAAAACTTGCAAAGCTGCAGGAAGAGCTTTTCAAATAATGCATCGGTTAACCTATCGCTTTCGCCGTTATAATCGGCGACAACAAAATATAAACTTCATAAATGGGGCTGACTAATCAAGACAGCCCCATTTTTTTCTGATTTGTTAATGATTTTTAAAGCTTATTGTATTTAAGTCAGCCGTCAAGCTAAAGCCACAGAATACTTTAGTGCACATCGCCTTAGGCGGGGCTGTTTTATTTATTGCTTGCAAAACTCAATTTTTGTTATATAATCATCGCTGTTGTTAACATTGACGATAAGTTTTGTCTTGTCGTCGGGATTATCGTAAGTGTAAATGGTTTTTTTACCCGATTTTTCAATGCTTGTAAAGCTCTTTTTACCGTATGCAGAAATTAGAACCGATCTTGTGCTGCCAACACGGCAGCCGTCGTACAGTGTTAAATCAAGTCTTGTATTATAAGTGCTTTTAATTGATGTTATAAAGCAGTTTTCTGCGGTCGCAGCATAGTCGGCGGTATTTTCAATATCAAAGGTTAAAGTGCGGTTTGCTTTTGTAAGCTTTACAGCGTCCTCAAGTGTTGAGTTTGGTGCAACATAATCTTGATTTTTTGCGGCAAGCACCCAACCGTCCTTTATAAGTCTTGAAACAGGCACGGGAAAAGTGTATATGTTGCCGTAAAGATAAAAGGTCATATCATTAAGCTTATTTGAAAGAGAAGAAGGCTTTTTATATTTTTTAACGCTGTCGGGAGTTTTATCGGAAGCGGTAGCATACAGCGGATTGCGCACATCAAGAATTTCTGCATTTGTCAGTCTGCCGCCCTTAAAGTAAAACCTTGCGCTCGCAGTATCGCTTAGAGTGTACTTGTAATTTATTGTGCCTGTGTCGTTAGATTTCT
>USAR01000284.1 GCA_900552605.1 uncultured Oscillospiraceae bacterium
AGGCTCGAACTCGCTACCTCCACCTTGGCAAGGTGGCGCTCTACCGGATGAGCTAAATCCGCACTGATAAAAAAGTTACGCTTATAATACCACAGCGACGTAACTTTGTCAAGCTTTTTATAAAACATAAAAGCTTAAAATTTGTGTTGAAAAAAAACTATCGGCTGCCGCTGAATCACATCAGTCGGCAGCCGATAATCCGCAATTAAAGATTTCAGTCACACTTCCCGCCTTTTTTTGCAATGCGCTCCTTAATTTCAGAAATAGAAAGGGTTTTAAGACGCACGTTACCGTCATTTTGCTCGCAGTAAACCGCCGCTGAAATACCTGCCGCCTCTCCGGCGCTGCAACAAATCGGCATTGCTCGCACAGCACCGAGCGCCTCGTGTGTTGCGGAAATGCACCTTCCTGCAACAAGCAAATTCTTCTTTCCCTTAACCACAATGCTACGATAGGGTATCTGATAATAAATACCGTTGATTTCCTTAAGGGTAACGCCGCTGCCCTTAGCATTGTGAATGTCAAGCAGATATGCGCCGCAGGCAACGGAATCTTCAAACTTACGGCAATTAAGAATATCGTCTGCCGTAATTGTATATTCGCCCTCAGCCACACGCGATTCACGCACGCCGATAGACGACGCCGACGACAAAAGTATGCTGTTTTTAAAAGCAGCGCAGTGCTCCTTTAAGAACGAATAGGTTAAATAAACCTGACGTCTTCCCTCTTGCTCTGCCTTTGAAAGCTCTGCAGCATCAAGCGGATTGCAGCCTATAACTCTTGTTGAATTAAAGTGCACCACGCCGTCATCACAAAACGGGAACGATATAAGACTGCCGAAAAGACCAGGCAGCTCGCCGTTTTTCTGAGCCTCGGCATACATTCCCCAATATTTCTCATTTTCTTTTTTATAGGTTTCAACATCAACATTGCCTACCCTAAAGCACATTGTCATCGGTTGACATAGTCCGTCCTCACTGCTGCCGATATGGTAACTGCCGCCGCTTAAATAAACAAGGTCGGCGTCGCCTGTGCAATCGATAAAACAGCGTGCAGAGTACGTCGTACAGCCTGATTTATTGCAAACTGTAACGCTTTTCAGCTCATCACCTAAAGTATCTGCTGCGGTAACAAACGAATGAAAAAGCACGTTAACGCCTGCTTCCTCGGTGATTTCATCAAGAGCGAGCTTTAAAATTTCGTGGTGAAACGCAGCGTCGTGAAAAGCAACGTAATCTTCGGAATTGAACGAATACAGCTTTTGCATTTTTTCCAAAAGATAAGCAAAAATGCCGCAGTTGACATCGACAATATTGCCGTTTTCGTCCTTTGCTCTGTACCGTGCAAATGGGTATACCAAACCTGCCGACGCTGCACCACCGAGTGCACCGCTTGATTCTATAAGCAAAACTTTTTTGCTCTCTCTTGCCGCCGCGGCAGCCGCGGCAAAGCCTGCCATACCGCCGCCGGCAACAATAACATCATATTTGTTTTCCATAATTACAACACCGCTTTCAAAAAGCCTAAGTATGACTTTTATTTATCTGCTTCGCTTTTTTCTTTTAAAAGGTCACGAATTTCGCAAAGCGTTTCAAGCTCTTTTGAAGGCTCCGCCTCCTCTTTAATCTGCTCTGCTTCCTTTTCCTTAGCTTCCATGAATTTGTTTTTAAGGTTCATCAGCGCCCTCATAACAACAAATATTGAAAAAGCGATGATTAGGAAGTCGATAACCGACTGTATAAAATTGCCGTATGTAAGCGCAACCTCGTTTTGCAAAACCTTGCCGGCATCGTCAAGCACCGCAGGCTGCATTACCCACTTGAGATCGGCAAGCGACATCTTGCCGAGAATGAGACTTATAAGCGGAGTTATTATATCCGCAACAAGCGAAGAAACAATTTTGCCGAAAGCGGAACCGACGACAACACCGACCGCCATATCAACAACATTGCCTTTCATTGCAAAGTCTTTAAAATCAAGCCAAAATTTCTTCATAATATCTTACCTCACAAGTTTTTGCGTTATTAACGACACCGTGTAACAGCCTTGCAAAACACCGTAATTGTAACACAAGCACTCCAAATTAATGAAGTGCTTGGTTTTTTGTATTATACAATACAATTCAATTACTCTTCGACAGGAGCTTCCTCGTTAACAGCCTCTTCTGTCTGCTCTTCGGCGACAGGTGCCGCTTCCTCAGCCTCTTCCGGCAAAAGTGCACGGATCGAAAGGCTTACGCGCTTTGCTTCAAAATCGATATTTGTAATTTTTGCTTCAAC
>USAR01000285.1 GCA_900552605.1 uncultured Oscillospiraceae bacterium
AAGAAATAGTTAAAATGACTTTCACATCTTTTAAAGAATAATATTTTAATAAGCGGCTCGCAGCCGAAATGTTGCGAGCCGCTTTGGTTCGCTTTGCAATGGGTTTTATTGCAAAGCGGTTTTCAAAAAAACGGTTTTTGTGTGCTCTTTTAATAAAGTTTTCGGCTTTTATATGGAAAGCGCAGGGTGCGAGGTAATTTATGAAAATCGATTCAAAAACAATGTGCAGCGGTCCGATTTTTAAAAGCGTGGTGTTTTACACTATCCCGATAGTCTTAACAGGACTGTTGCAGCTGCTTTTTAATGCCGCGGACCTTATTGTTGTTGGTTGGTTTTGCGGCAGCACATCGGTTGCGGCTGTTGGTGCAACAGCTGCACTTACAAATTTACTTGTTAATGTTTTTATCGGTCTTTCTGTCGGTGCCGGTGTTGCGGTGGCGCAAAGTCTCGGAGCTCACAATGAAGTCGCTGCGTCAAAGGCGGTGCACACGGCAATCCCGGTTGCACTTATAAGCGGAGTTTTGCTGACTGTTGTCGGAGTTGCTTTTTCAAGATATTTCTTGGAGCTTATGGGCACTCCTCAAGGCGAGTTATTGCGGCTTTCGTCGCTCTATATGAAAATTTATTTTTGGGGTATAACATTTGGTATGCTGTATAATTTCGGAGCCGCCATTCTTCGTGCTGTCGGTGATACGCGCTCTCCGTTGCTTTTTTTAGCAATGGCAGGTGTGCTCAATGTTATCTTGAATGTTATATTCGTTGCGGTATTCAAAATGGATGTTGCGGGGGTTGCACTTGCCACATCAATTTCGCAGGCTGTCTCTGCGGTTTTGGTACTGCGCACGCTAACAAATCGAACTGACAGCTGCAAATGCAACCCTAAAAAACTGCATATTTATAAGGACGCACTGTTGATGATTATAAAAGTCGGACTTCCGGCAGGATTGCAGGGCTCGTTGTTTTCAATTTCCAACGTGCTTATTCAGTCTTCGGTCAATTCTTTCGGCGCGGCAGCAATGTCGGGCAGCGCGGCAGCTTCAAGCATAGAGGGCTTTTGCTATGTTTCAATGAATGCCTTTCATCAAACGTCGCTTAACTTCTGCGGTCAGAATTTTGGTGCAGGCAACCTTAAACGCGTCAGAAAAATCACCTTTGTTTGCCTTGCGACCGTAGCGGCTGTCGGACTTTTGCTCGGCAATATTTCATACATTTTCGGCAAGGAGCTGCTTGGAATCTACATAAAGGATTCGCCCGAGGCTATTATTTACGGAATTGAAAGAATGAAGTTTATGCTTATTCCGTATTTTCTTTGCGGAATAATGGATACATCAACAGGCGCAATGCGCGGTATCGGCTGTTCATTTTCGCCGATGGTCATAACTGTTGTCGGCGTTTGTGTTATGAGAATTGTGTGGATATACACAGTGTTCGCAATGCCGCAGTGTCATAGCTTTTCCGGACTGTTTATTTCTTACCCGATTTCGTGGCTTTTAACCTTTGCTGTCCTTATTATATGTTTTTTAATTGTTGTGAAAAAGAAAGAAAAACTTATAAATTCCGATTGAACGAATTGCGGTTTTGCATTGCTTTCTTATAATTCGAAAAGTAACGGTTTATTGACAAATACATTTCTTGATGATAAAATTTCATTGTAATATCGTTTTTTACCGGGCGGATGAATTATGAAAAGTAAAATAGAAAACAAAACTGAAAACGATTTATTGGAATGCGAAAAATTTCCCGTATTTTTGCTTATGATTGCAGTGGGAGGTTTTTTCGGTGCCTACACATTCATACAAAAAGGCGGAGTTTTCTGCAATGCACAAACGGCAAATTTTGTGATGATGGCTGTGCAGCTGGGACAAAAGAATTGGCTTAAGGCGGCTTATTACTTAGTGCCTGTTTCGGCGTATTTGCTCGGTGCGGTTTTATCGGAATTTTTACCGAAAAGAATAAACCGTCTCGGCGTGCTGCGTTGGGATACTTTCTTTGTCGGGTTTGAAATATTGTGTGTTTTTGCTCTCGGATTCGTTCCCGATGATGTTCCCCCGCAGATTTGTCAGGTTGCTGTTAATTTCATTGCGTCAATGCAATATAACACATTCAGGCAGGCACACAAGGTTTCAATGGCAACAACCTTTTGCACAAACCATTTAAGACAGGTTGGCATAAACCTTGTTAAGTGGGTAAGAAAAGGAAATGCGGAAGCAAAAAAGAAATGCTTAATGCATTCCGGTATGCTGTTTGCGTTTGTTGCAGGCG
>USAR01000286.1 GCA_900552605.1 uncultured Oscillospiraceae bacterium
TTTTGCGGCAGCTCTGCGCTGAACACAAGCGACGCCGTGCCGAAAAACTCGTGCTCCCCCTCTGCCGGAATCATTCTTTCCGACGGATAAAGCTCACCGTCTTTTTCACAGAAATCTCCCTCGGCTATAACGCTCGGCAAAAACAGCTTATCGACTGCCGGCATTGAGATTATATGCTTGCCCTTTGTCAGCTTTATCGGCTCGGTTTTTTTATAAAGTCCGTTAAAAGTATCGCTCAGGTTGTCGGCTGCAAGCGGTGTTTCAACAGGCTTGCCGTCGATATAAAGCGGTGCCTCCTCGGGGTAAGTTCTTACATTAAACTGCAAATAAAGTGTTTCGTCCTCTGCAACCTTAATCGTGCAGCCGCCGCCGGAGAGCATATTCAGCCGCTTAACTCGCGGCGCATTAAACTTTACGGAAACGTTGCCGATATTTATTGCGTTTCCTTGCGGCAGCTTAAAAGCCGTGTCCGAATCGCTGTCCGTTATAACGCCGAAGCAGGGCAGCTCAACGATGCGCTTTTCGCCGTTTGCGTTAATTACCAACGTGCGCGCTTTATGCTGATTTACGGCGCGGTCAATTACTATATAGCTGCCGTCCTGAAAGGTTTTAACAAAAATATCCTTTGCCGATTCTCCCGAAAGCTCTGCAACCGTAACGCTCGGTTTGCATTTTTCAAGCAGCGTTTCCATAAGCTCTTCGATGTTTTTAAACATCTTTTCATCATTCAAAACAGGTCTGCCGTTTTTAAACGAAACGGTGAAACGGGTTTTGCTGAGTTCATCTTCTCTTATAAGCCGCCACGGAATTTGTGCATCTGCCAAAGAAAGCAGGGTTTCCTTTACAAGCTCGGTGTAATCAAACTCGAAATTATGACCGAGCTGACGTCTTACTTCGCTGAGCGGATAGCGGATCGAAACTGTTGCGGCAAACTCTTTGTTTGCATAAATTTCCGAAAGCTCAGCCTGCTCTTTCAGATACGACAAAATGCCGACGTTAGGCGCATCGGGAGAGTGATTTATAAAATACTCGCTTCTTTCGAAGTTACCCTTTGCATCAAGGTGTGAAACAACGCCGAAAAAGTGTGTTACACCGTGCGCTGCGGCATACCATATCTCTCTTGCTCGCTCGGCAGCTGAAAGGGTGTCGGGACCCAGCGCATAAAGCTCTGCCATTGCTCCGCTCTTGCCGTTTTCGCGCAGGTTTTGCAGCTGTGCAAAAGAAAAATCGGTGTTAAGCAGAGGGTCGTCGTTTTTAATGTCGGTATATATCTCATCGATTCCGGGTATTTGCATATCGCCTAGCACCGAGAATATATCGCCTGTTGAAAGCACCGTTCCCCTGATATCGTCGTCGCACACCATATGTCCCGTGTATGCGATGCCGTGCTTTTCGCACCACTGCCCTATCGGTTTTGTATATGTACGTTCAAATCTTTCGGAAATGATTTTATAAAAAACTCCCCAAAAATCATTGTCGCGCTCGCCGCGATCATATGCCAGAATATCCGCAATAAGATCCCTGCCGCAGGCAGCCTTATAATCCTCAATAACTCCGTCGTAATAAGGATAGGTGTAAGGGTATTCATCTGCGGTGTGCGGCGGATGCTTAAAGGAAGGCTCATCGGTGAAAATTCCCGGAATAACACTGCCGAAATATTTGCCGAACCATTTAAAATATCTCTCGTGAGTGAGTCTTATAAACGTTTCGACCGACGTTGGATTTAAAAGGTCGGCAGCGGCAGGCTTTATCTTTTCCTTTTGAACGTCCCATTTCCAGCCAAAGCTTGTAACGGTTACTGTGTCCTTTTGCACCAAAAAGCATTTGCGGCAGTTGTTTATATCCTCAAGCTGAACCTGATTGTCGCAAGAACCCGACGGCCAATTGAACTCGTCATAAAGCCATACCTTCATATTATTCTCTGCTGCATATTCAATGCACGCAGCGCACACCTCGCGCCACTGCTCGGACATATATTCAACCTCGCAGCCCGAGCGAGGATAGATCATAATTCCCTCTATTCCGATTTCCTTGTAGCTTTTCATAATACTTTGCAGCTTTTCGCGCGTCGGCGTGCCCGTTACGGCGAGCATCGGATAAAGCTTTGCCATAAATATTAACCCCTTTGCACCGCAATAATATGCGGTAAAATCTTTCTGTTTTCTTGATTTTATCACCGACATATGCTAAAATCAACATATAAAACAAGCAACAATCTTTCTAAAACAAACTTTTTGAAGGTGATAAA
>USAR01000287.1 GCA_900552605.1 uncultured Oscillospiraceae bacterium
GGTTAACAAAAATGGAAAACACAAGACTTAACACACTTAAAAAAACTGTACTGACAGCAATTTTTTCTGCGGTGGCGCTCGCTTTATACTTTATCGAGTTTCCGCTGCTGCCATCAACGTTTCTTAAAATGGATTTCAGCGATATTATCGCCGTTATCGGCGGTGTGCTGCTCGGCCCTTGGTATGCCGTGATAATTGAGCTTATCAAAAATATACTTGAAATGCTTATTAAAGGGCTTGGTTCAACTCTTGGCTTCGGCAATCTTTCAAACTTCATTGTGGGTGTTGCTTACAGTGTACCTTTCAGTATAATTGCAAGAAGGGTGTTTAAAACGTTAAATTTGCAAAGCAATAAAATCAATTTAAAAAGATGTGTTGCAGCATCTCTTGCAGGCGCTGCCGCAATGCTTGTGATAGGTTTTTTTACAAACTGCCTTGTAACTCCTATGTATTTCAAATTCTTCGTCGGACAAGAGCTTACAAGACAGTATGTTTTAGGATTTGCAGCAACAGCCACAGCTTTCAATGCCATTAAATCGCTGATACTGTCGGTATTGCTTTGTATTATTTTGCCGATTTGCGGCGAAACTTTGAAAAAAACAGTTGACTAATTACTTTAAAGTGTTATAATAGTACTGTAAATTATGAATACTGCTTATCAAGAGCGGCTGAGGGATCAGGCCCTGTGAAGCCCGGCAACCTGCATTTATTGCAAGGTGCCAAATCCTGCGGTATATCCGAAAGATGAGTTACCAAAAACCTGCCCGTCTTTTCGGCAGGTTTATTTTTGCTTTAAAACAGACGAAAATCATAGAACGGAGAGTTAAAATATGTCAATGAAAAAGCTTTTTACCTCGGAATCTGTTACCGAGGGACACCCCGATAAGGTTTGCGACAGAATATCCGACGCGGTGCTTGATGCAATCATCAGCCGCGACCCTATGGCGCGTGTTGCCTGCGAAACCTTTGCCACCACAGGCTCGGTTACGGTTATGGGCGAAATTACAACGACCGCCGATGTCGATATTAAAAGCATTGCAAGAAGAGTTATGAATGATATAGGCTACACCTCAGACGATATGGGAATCGACGGAAACACCTGTGATATTACAGTGAAGATTGATAAACAGTCACCTGATATCGCACTCGGTGTTGACCGTTCTTTGGAATCCAAAAACGGCAAGGCTGACGAAAACGATAATGGTGCAGGCGATCAAGGTATGATGTTCGGTTATGCCTGCAATGAAACAGAAGAGCTTATGCCGCTTGCCATTATGCTTTCTCACAAGCTTGCAAAGCGTCTTACCGAGGCGCGCAAAAACGGTACTCTTTCCTATTTGAGACCCGACGGCAAAAGTCAGGTTACTGTTGAATATGAAAACGACCGCCCGAAGCGCGTTGCGGCAATTGTTGTTTCCGCACAGCACGAGCCGAGCGTTGAGCTTTCCGCTTTAAGAAAGGATATTTTAGAGCAGGTTATAAAACCGACGATACCGGCAAAATTTCTTGATGAAAACACTAAAATTTACATTAATCCGACAGGTCGATTTGTTGTGGGTGGCCCTCACGGCGACACGGGACTTACAGGAAGAAAGATTATTGTTGATACATATGGCGGCTTTGCAAGACACGGAGGCGGTGCGTTTTCCGGTAAAGACCCCACAAAGGTTGACCGCTCTGCAGCTTATGCCGCAAGAAAGGTTGCAAAAAACATTGTTGCTGCCGCTCTTGCCGACCGCTGCGAAATTCAGCTGGCATATGCAATAGGTGTTGCAAGTCCCGTTTCGGTTATGGTTGACACCTTTGGTACGGGTAAAGTTTCAGACGAGCTTTTGGCAGACGCTGTAACACGTGTGTTTGATCTGCGCCCTGCGGCAATTATCCGCGAGCTTGACCTTCGTCGCCCAATTTATGAAAATCTTGCGGCATACGGTCATATGGGACGCACCGAGCTGCAGCTGCCTTGGGAAGAAACAAACAAAACCGAGGCTTTGCGTATGGCTGTTATGAGAAACGGCTATAAAACTATTTAAATTTATAAAGGAAAGCAAAAGTGCCAAGCTCTTGTTTTCCTTTTTTTGATATGGTTTAATTGCCTGAGTTTCGATTTATTCTCCGTTTCCTGCTAAATATTTGTTAATATTATAGGCTTTGAAATTTGATTGCTTTTGTAACGTTGCCGCAGTCTTTTCCTTTTCTTCCTTGCCGTCTGCGTTTCCCGTGCCCCGGCGCCCATCGCC
>USAR01000288.1 GCA_900552605.1 uncultured Oscillospiraceae bacterium
ATATTATAATTTTCAATACAAAATATCAAAGATTTTTTTAAATAATACCTATTTTTTGTATTATTTTTATGTTAAATTTTGTAATATATCAAAAACTGTTTGTAAATGCTTTTTTTATGTGTTATTGTATAATTATAAAGGATTTATTATCCGATGCCATGCCGTGGTTTTCGATATTAAGTTAACGACTTTAAATTTCGCACAAAGCTTCGGGAGGTGCGTTTTACGGAATATTTAGACGGATTAAAGGTGCTTCTTATACACCACAAAACAGATTGCGACGTTTTTTCGTTTTCAAAGCCAAACAATGTTTACCATGACCTTACCGTTTGTATGCAAGGCAGAATGAGGTACACAGTTAACGGCGAGCCTATAATTGTCAACGAGGGCGAGGCTATATACAGTCCTGCCGGCGCGTTTATGACGCGTGAGCAAAGCGAACGGGCTTCTTACCTTTCGATAAACTTTACCACAAAGCAAAACATATCCCTGCCGCTTGGATTCCATCTGCGCAATGCCCTTTCACACGAGGTTAATGCATATATCGAAATGCTTTGCTATTGCTTAAGAAAGCCCGATGTGCACAACGATGAGAAGCTTTTTCATCTGGTATCGCTTGTTCTTTTGAAAATTTTGGAGCAGCAGGAGATAACCCACCCTATGCCGTATGTCGACAAGCTTAAAAACTATATTGCGGAAAATTTCCAGACCAACATAACGCTTGAAACAGTGGCGAAATATGTCAACCTGCACCCATCGTATTGCAGCACTATTTTTAAACGCAACGAAGGAAAATCGGTTACCGAATACATAAATACTCTGCGCATTAGCTATGCAAAAGAGCTGCTTGAAACCACTCATTACCGTGTGGGAGAGGTCGGCACGATGTGCGGAATACCCGACCCTTACTATTTTTCAAGAGTTTTTTCAAAAATCTGCGGTATTTCTCCCACCGAGTACAGAAAAATCGCCAAAACCTACGGCGGCAAATTTTACAGCTACGAAAAGCCTGAAAAATAAGCGGTTTTCAGCAAATGCAGTGTTGCACTTTTTAGATTTTCAATTTTTCGGCAGCATAAAAAGTCTTGGTTTGATAAACAAATACCAAGGCTTTTTCTTTGCGGTTTATGATATCAGTGCTTTATTATTGCTGTTTGCAATCGGCAGAAAAAAATAAAGTGCTGCTTTTTAAGAAGGCGCGATATAATTTCAGTCGGTACATGAAAAATTCAGCACACTAAACCGCACGCTGCCGCTGCGTTCAAGTCCCCGCGCCGCGCTCATCGCCGCAGGCGATGGCGCCGCCGACTGCGGCGGCAGCGCTGCCCGTTTTTTAAAATCACAGCAAAATCAAGCATATTGTTGTGAGCTTAAAAAACGAGCATACTTGGTTTATTGAAAAAGAAAAAACGGGCGCGCGGCGCGGGGACTTGAACGTTACGGCAGGGTGCGGTTTAGCGAAGTGTTATTTCAGAGTGCATATCAAATTTTATTTTAAAGTATTTATAGTATAGTTGGAAATCAGCGGCACTTGAAATTGTCGGTGTTATTTGTTATAATCAGTATGGTTGCTATGGTTCAACCGGCATAACAAATAACGGTGTTATCAGAAATCAGAATTTTCGGAGGCGATATTTATGCCGTCAAGCTGTATGCTTTGTAACAAAAAGCTGGGATTGTTTTCAGCATCGGTCAAGAATTTTTTAACCGACGACAAATCGTTAAAGCTTTGTGCCGATTGTGCAAAGAAAATTGAAAAACTTAAAGAAATGAAATATTCGGGAGCTGACATGGAGAATTTCGATTACAGCGGTTTTTCAAAAGAGGGTGCAGAGATTGCTGCCGAGTTTATTGAAAATTTACCCGAGCAATCCGCTGAAAAAGAAAACAAAGAGTCGGCAGAGATCGCTGCCGAAAATGAAGAAATGCAAGCGGATATGACCAATGCCGAAGATGAAACCCCAGAGCCATTAGACCCAATGACAAGAGAGGTGGGCGAAGCGGTGGTTGACAATACCTTTGAGTCTAACGATGAGGTTGTCAGCGAGGTTTTGGAAAGCCTTAAAGGTCTCGGTGAGGACGAAATCGAATCGTTTTTGGAAGGAAAGCTCAGCGAGGGAACGGATGCGGCAAGCTTTTGCGACGAGGTTATGATGCTTAACGACGAGGAGCTGCAATCGGTTATAAACGACCAGCGAGAGTATTACAACGACGCAGAGTGGGCATT
>USAR01000289.1 GCA_900552605.1 uncultured Oscillospiraceae bacterium
GGTTTCGTTGTGCTGAGCGACGGAACATACTTTCAGCCGCTGCAAATAGTTTACGGCGAAAAGCTACGGAATTTCTCGGAGGTTTCAAAGCTTAACGTCGGCACGGCTTTAATAGTTAAAGGCGAGCTGATTTTAACCCCCGATGCAAAGCAGCCTTTCGAGCTGCACGCGTCCGAAATAACGGTTGAGGGTGCCTCAACTCCCGACTATCCGCTGCAAAAAAAGCGCCACTCGCTTGAATACCTGCGCACAATAACTCATTTGCGCCCGCGCACAAACACGTTTCAGGCAGTGTTCAGAGTAAGAAGCCTTGCGGCATATGCCATTCACCGCTTTTTTCAAGAGCGCAGCTTTATCTACGTTCACACACCGATCATAACAGGCAGCGACTGTGAGGGTGCGGGCGAGATGTTCCGCGTAACATCGCTTGACCCCGATAATCTTCCGCTGACAGAAGACGGCAAAGTGGACTATAAGCAGGATTTCTTTTCAAAGCCCACAAACTTAACGGTAAGCGGTCAGCTTAACGGCGAAACATTTGCAATGGCTTTTCGCAATATTTACACATTCGGTCCCACATTCCGTGCCGAAAATTCAAACACCACCCGTCACGCGGCGGAATTTTGGATGATTGAGCCGGAAATAGCCTTTGCCGATAACGACGACAATATGGCGCTTGCCGAGGATATGCTGAAATATGTAATCAACTATGTTCTTGAAAACGCACCGGAAGAAATGCAGTTCTTCAACACATTTGTTGATAAAGGACTTATTGAAAGACTTGAGCACGTTGTTAATTCCGAGTTTGGCAGAATAACTTATACCGATGCCATCAAAGAGCTTGAAAAGCACAACGATAAGTTTGACTTCAAGGTATATTGGGGCTGCGATCTGCAAACCGAGCATGAGCGTTATTTGACCGAGGTTATTTTCAAACGTCCTGTTTTTGTAACCGACTATCCGAAGGAGATAAAAGCCTTTTATATGAAGCTAAATCCCGACGGAAAAACAGTTGCCGCAATGGACTGCCTGGTTCCCGGAATCGGAGAGATAATCGGCGGCAGTCAGCGTGAGGACGACCTTGAAAAGCTTGAAAAGAGAATGGACGAGCTTGGACTCAACAAAGAGGATTACGGTTTTTATCTTGACCTTCGCCGTTTTGGCTCCGCGCGCCATGCAGGCTTTGGTCTCGGTTTTGAAAGGTGCGTTATGTACCTTACGGGAATCGGCAACATCCGCGATGTTCTGCCTTTCCCGAGAACAGTTAACAATTGCGATATTTAAGCTTGGATTTTTTAAGGAAGTGTGCTGCGGTGCGCGTTTTTAAGGCAGAAAACTATTTAAGAAAAGATATGCTGGTTCACCTGGCAAGAATAACCTGCAAAGGATCGGAGCCGGAGCATAAGCACGATTACGTTGAGCTTGTTTATATTTTAAGCGGCTCTGCAACACAGTATATCGACGGCAGTGTTTTCTCTGTCCGGCGCGGAGATATGCTGTTTATAAACTATGGCAGTACACATGCCTTTGTTCCGCAAGGTGATCTGCGATATATAAACGTTATGTTTAAGCCTGAGTACTTAAGCAGCGCTTTTATCACAAACGATAATGCTTTCTCCCTGCTTTCTTTAACAGCACTTGATGAAATGCGAAACGAAGCCACACCGGACGGCGTAGTTTCTTTTAAGGGTGTTGAACGAGGCGAGATAGAAACTCTGCTGAGCGGTATGCTAAGCGAATATTCCGCAGCTCAGCCGGGTTATAAAAATGTTATGAACGGCTATTTTACCGTGCTTATAACAAAGGTCGCGCGCAAGCTCTGTCTCGGCGGAAACTATGCAACAGACGATGTTTGGCAGCAGCTTTTGCAGTATATCGATGAAAACCTTAATCGCAAGCTCACACTTTCCGAGCTTGCAGAAAAGTGCTTTTATAATCCATCTTACTTCAGCCGTGTCTTTAAGGAAAAATTCGGAATTACGCTTGTGGATTACATAAATAAGCGCCGTTCGGAAGCTGCGGCACAGCTGTTTTGCGAAACAAATCTTTCAGCTGCCGAAATTGCAGAGCAAAGCGGCTTCGGCGATAAAACAGGTCTTTATCGTAACTTTTCAAGATATATGGGCTGCACGCCCGGCGAATATAAAAAGAGTAAAAAGATGCAACTCAATAAGTAAAGGGTTGCACTTTTTTTGTTGTTTCTTTTGTGGTAGCATAG
>USAR01000290.1 GCA_900552605.1 uncultured Oscillospiraceae bacterium
CTGAAAAACCAAATTGTAATACATTTCTATTTAATTAGTATAACAAAGGCTCTTCAAGAAATTGTAAATTTCTTGAAGAGCCTTTGTTTATGTGTGCTTTTAATTGTTCTTTAATACATACCCATCGACTACACAGCAATTATCCCTGCAAACTGGGAGACTGCCGACATATCCGACAAATGAGAAAATATACGTTTTGCCCGATTCTGCGTTAAAAGCGTTAGATAAATTAACCGTAAATTCAGCATTATCGTCAGGCAAATTTACATTGACATCGGTTAAAATCTCGGTATATGTTCCGTCACTGTTCTTTTGGCTTACTGTTAATTTAACTTCATCAAGGTTTTTATGCTTTAATGTGATTTTTGCATCCCTGACATTTCCGGGTGACAGTACTTTATTTGAAACCTCGGCATCAATAGCAACATCAACGCAACTGTACTCTATCGGTGTTGTGCTTATTGCAACCGGAACTGTGGCCGAGGTTGAAACCGCCGACAATAAGGTTGCCGTAAATTTCACCTTGCCGTTGGAAAGTTCAAGCGGTACGGGGGAATGAATATTCACATTGGAACTGCCCGTAGTAATCGGAGAAATTTTAATATATCCGTTGTTGCTGTAATAAGTTTTTCCGCCTACTACTGCATAAGAACCGTCTGGCAGTTTCCCGCTGTCAAGCGACAGTTTCACCGCATACTTACCGCTTTCGCTACCTTCGTAGGTAGTATTTACAGCGGGCGCACTTTCGCCTACGGTAATGTTAATTGCAAAAGGTCCGTCACTTGATGTATTACCGCTGCCGACTGCGGCGGCGGTAAGCGCTGTTGTGTCTGTATCTATTATGACTGCCTTTTTAGGCGGGGTTATAATGTTTGTCAGTTCGCCATCGTTATTGTTATAAACAAGGGCTATTTTCCCACTTTCTGCATCGTTCGTACCGACATAATCGACAATAAACACCAGCTTTTCGGTCAACATATCGCCTGCCTTCGGAGCAAAATGAGTGTCTGCCGAGCCAAGTTCGGTAAATTTCGTAAGATCTATGGCAGATACAGGATCATTTACAGTATAATAGTAATACTTCGGTTCATTTTGATTGGACAAATCAATCATCAAAATTCTGGTGCCGGTGAAAAATTCTTTTGCAGTTTCGTCCGAATTGTAAAAGCAAAGAGAAATACTAAGATTTGTATATATTGACGGGGTATATTGGGTTTCAACGCCTAACGTATAACTGCTTTTGGGGGTAATAATAATTGCTTGAGAACTTTGCTGCGACAGAATACCCTCATAGTGTTTTCCAAAATCGAATGAAACAAATTGATCTGCCTTGTAAAAAAATAAATCTACTAATTTGTGCTCCGACAATGTTTCTGCTGAAACCTCGCCTCTGACGCTGAAACCACTCTTTGTGCTATTATCGGCAATCACGGAATAAACAGCGCCTGCCGGCAAATGCAAAAGCTTTGCGGAATCGCCGTGTTTCATATATAAGGTGATATCTGCCTTGCCGTTTTCATTGGCTTTGATATTTGTAGGGTTTACTACTGTTTCGCCGTTTACTGTTATATTATTGTTATCGGGCAGACCTGTTATTACATATATATTGTTTTCCCGCAATCCGGAAAAAGTACAGTTTATTGCAAAATACTTGCCTTCGTCCTCGGTATTTCCGATTACCTTTGTGTTTACGGTAACATCATAACCTATAGGGTTAAAGCGGGCATAAAGCTGTGTAACACCGCCGTCTTTTACCTTGTATGAGTAAGTCGGGTTTCTGGTAATTAAAGCTCCGTTTTCATCATACCAACCGCTAAAGAGATAACCGGTTTTATTCTTAGCGGTCACACCGATATATGTATCTCCGGAATAAGCGAAAAGTTGCTGACCGACAGGTTTGCTTTCACCGTCCGGGGTATAATTGGTTGCGGTTTCGCGGTTTTCTTCATCGGTATACAAAAACTTTACTTCAACATCTCCGCCCTCGGTGTCTTCTTTGTAGCTATTTAAATTCTCATCAAATGTTTGGGCAATAACTCTTTGCCTGTATTTCCATTGTGCAAAGAAGGTAATACCCTCGCTTTCGGGTATCCCATCTACAACCTGTTGCTCGCTGTTGTCGGTTAATATTTTATTTATACTAAGAAATTCGTTATTATTATCTTTATAATACTTAACCTTGTGAACCGCGTCAAACATATATGTTTTTAT
>USAR01000291.1 GCA_900552605.1 uncultured Oscillospiraceae bacterium
ATCATGCTCGGCTTTATTCTGTTTAGTTGCTTTATTCAGCCTGCCGCGCGCTCGGCACACGAGCTGTTGCCCGGCGCCTTCACACTGCGGCTTTTCAGCATGAGCACTTTCGGATTCTCGTCAGCCTAAAGCTTTACACAAAGCTCACCCCCGAGCGCACTGCCGCGCCGCTTTTTGCTTTTCGGCTTTTGGAAAAGGAAAAAGCGGCGCGGCAACCCCCAAGTATACTTGGGGGTTTAATCGTCTTAAGACGATGTGCGCTCGGGGGAGCTTTGTGTAAAGCTTGACGGCTGATTGCGGCGATGAAGTGTTGCAGAGTGCAGACGAAATCAATCTTTAAAAGGCGTCAGCCTAGGCTTAAAATGTCGCTGAAATTGCTAAACCGCACTTTGAAGCTGTAAAGCTACTTTGTTATTTTTGTTCTTACAAAAAGCTTTAAAAAATCGCGTGCACTGAACGGTATAACGGGATACAGATAGCCTCTGCCGGACAGCGTTTTGGAAAACAGCATTGTGATAAGACCTATTGCGAGTCCTGCAAAAAATCCCCACACGGCAAAAAGCTGCGTTAAAATCAGGGTTAAAATTCGCACAAATTTCATAGCGTATCCCATTTCAAAGCTCGGCTGAGTGTAGCTTGCAATTGCGACAAACGACATATAAAGGATTGTTTCCGGCTGGAACCACCCTGCCGAAACCGCAAATTCGGAAAGCAGCAGGCCGCCGATAACACCTAGCGAGCCGGATAAGCTGTTCGGAGTATTCAGTGAGGCGAGCCTTAAGCCGTCTACAATAAATTCCAGCGCAAGAAACTGCACAAAAAACGGCAGCTCTGCATTTTCCTTAGGCACGATAAACGAAAGGAAGCTCGGCACAAGATCGGGGTTATTCAGATACAGCAATGTCAGCGGCGTTAATATAACGGTGAAAAGCGAGATGAAGATTCTCAATGTCCTTATATATGTGCCGGTAAGCCGAGGGAAATAATAATCGTCCGCCTCGCGGGAAAAGTCGGCGAAGCAGGTTGGAAAAATCATAACAACGGGCGAGTTGTCCATAAGCAGAACAATTTTACCTTCCAATACAGAGGCGCTTGCAAAGTCGGGACGCTCGGTGTATCTGATTTTCGGATAAGGATTTAAAAACGCTGTCGGCACAAGCTTTTCCGCAATCGCCTGCGATGTCATCGAAACGCCCTCAAGATCAAGGCTTTTAAGCTGAGTTTTAAGCTTTTTCACGAGCATTTCATCAGCCTTGCCTTCAATGTAGCTTATAACGGTATCAACCTTTGAAAGCTCTCCTATTTGCATATGCTCCATTCTTAGCCTCGGGTCGCGGATTCTGCGGCGCAGCATTGCGGTGTTGAAAACCAGCGTTTCCACAAAGCCGTCACGGCTGCCGCGAAGGGAGCGGTCCTTGTCAGGCTCCGACACCGAGCGCGCCGGATATTCTCTGACGTCGACTATAAGCGCATAGCTTATGCCGTCTATAAGCAGCACAGCGGGTCCGGAGAGCACGGCGAGCACCGCGTTTGAAGCGTCGCTTTCATAATCGGTTTCAACATACGGCATAAAGCTTTTCATATACTGTGCCATTGTGCTCACATCTTTTAGCTGATCGGGCGTTATTTTAAAAAGAAATTCCATAATCTTTTCAAACATCTCGTCCTTCATAAAACCGTCGATAAAATACAGTGCGGCGATCCTGCCGCCGATTAAAAGGTCGCGGCGGATAACGTCGAAGCTTTTTTGCGGCTGCAGCATTTTTTCAATTACTTCTGTGTTGTGTGTTATATCGGCTGTAAGCTGCATTGTTTTTCTCCTTTTTCTTTAGTTTTCAAGCGCGATTTTGCTGTTAAAAGCGCAATTGCCCGCAATGGAAAGTATCGGCAATTTATATTTTTTTATTCAATCGGGCGGTAAGCGCGGTTTTCAAGTACGCTGAAATTTGGTTTTTATTTCCAGCTCCCGCTGCAGCCGCGCCCCGTCGCCCATCGCGCCGTTGGGCGATGGAAAACCCGCCTGAAAACGTTGTTTATCAGGCGGATTTTGAAACCGTTTTTTAAAAAAGGTCTGCTTGGCGAAGTCGGTTGGGGAAAAACGGTTGCGACGGGGCACGGCTGCAGCGGGAGTTGAAAATAAAAGCAAACTCTGCGGCGGCATTTCAAAAGCAATCAACTCGGTTGATTTTTTT
>USAR01000292.1 GCA_900552605.1 uncultured Oscillospiraceae bacterium
AGCCTTATCAACCTTTTCGGTTGTGTCGAAACGGGCAATCATTTCGTATGCCTTTTTCTTGTTGATAACGTTAAGCGCTGTCCATTTTTCTTCCTGCTTATTCTCGACGTATCCGAGCATAAAGATAAATGTCTTTGTCTCGCCCGGCTTTAACGAAACGTTAAGGCAGTGCGAGCCGCAGGGAGCCCAACCTACTGCAATTGAATTTGTGGGGTTGCCGTCGCAAACCGTAGTCGGATGATCGAAGCCGTTGTAAATTCCGAGGAAGTCCTCACGGTCTGTGTCAAAGCCGTCGATATCGGCATTAACGCTGTAAAAAGAATAATGATTTCTGCGCTCGCGGTATTCGGTTTTATGATAAATTACATTGCCTTCGACCTCAACCTCACCGACAGAGAGATTACGCTGGAAGTTAGTCTGGTCGTCAAGTCCGTCCCACAAAGCAAATTCCAAAAATGAGTGTAAGCGTAAATTTTTTTCGGAATCAGTGTTGTTTGTAAGAGCAACCTTTTGAATCTCAGCGTCAAATTTAAGCGGTACAAAGTATGTGCACTCCGCAGTAACACCGTTTTTCTCACCGTGAATAACGGTGTATCCCATACCGTGGCGGCACTCATATTTATCAAGCGGAGTGCGCATCGGTCTGAATCCGGGAGACCAGACGGTATCGCCGTCTTTTATGTAGAAATACTTTCCGCCGTCATCCATAGGAACGTTATTATAGCGGAAACGTGTGATACGACGAAGGCGTGCATCTTTATAAAAGCTGTAACCGCCTGCTGTGTTGGATATCAATGTGAAAAATGTTTCGTTTCCGAGGTAGTTGATCCAAGGATACGGTGTGTTTGGGGTTTCGATGACATACTCTTTTCGACTGTCATCAAAATGTCCGAATTTCATATTTTTTACCATTCCTTTCAGAATTGCGTTATTTCGGGCTGTAACGCTTCAGCCAACCGAGTGAATTATATCATACAATTACCCCTGATACAAGTGCTTTTTATGTATTTTTTTAATATATTTTACATAGTTTGCTGCAATTCTTTGTTTTATTTTTGCGAATATATCATTACGCTTAATTGTGGTCGATTGCAAAATTCTTTTGAATAAAAATTAAGCTTCTGACAAAAATTATTATGGAAGGAGCCGGTAAAGATGACAGTTATAAAAAAGGATAGTCACGGCAAAGTGCTCAGTGACAAAACAGTTGAAAGCGTCGTTTTAAACAACAAGGAATGTATGAAGATACTTTCGCAAGCGCTGAGTGAAATTAAAAACAGTAATGAAGAATGACAGAATAACCGCGCTTTATATCCGTGTTTCTACCGACGCACAGGCAGAGGAAGGATATTCGATTGAGGCACAGCAGGAAATGCTTGAGGGATACTGCCGTTCGAAACGAATAGAAAACTACAAATTCTATATCGACGGCGGCTTTAGCGGCAGCAACATCGAGCGACCTAAAATGCGACAGCTTATTGAGGATATAAAAAAAGGTAAAATCGCTGCCGTTATCGTTTATAAGCTAGACCGTCTTTCAAGAAGTCAAAAAGATACGCTGTTTTTAATTGAAGATGTACTTAATCCGAATAACACCGAGTTTGTATCGCTTAACGAAAACCTTGACACATCAACTTCAATCGGCAGAGCTATGCTCGGCATTATGTCGGCTTTTGCACAGCTTGAGCGCGAAACTATTAAAGAGCGCACGAGAATGGGAATGAAAAAGCGTGTCGAATCGGGTCTTTGGATGGGCGGAGGAAAGATTCCGTATGGATTTGATTACGACAAAAATCTCGGCAAGCTAAAGCCAAACAGCGACGCCGAAACCGTTAAAAAAATATATTCAATGTATATAAGCGGATATTCCGCAGGAAGTATTGCGCTTGCAACCGGCATTAAGTATGACCAAAGCGTTTTGCAAATATTAAAACGCAAAAGCAACTACGGCGCAATTGAATATAAAGGTACTGTATACGAAAACTGCCACAAGCCGATAATCGACCGCGAAACATATGACGCCGCACAGGAAGAAATGAAAAGACGGCAAAAACAGAGAGCTCCTAAGAGCGGTTATCTTTTAAGCGGACTGCTGATTTGCGGAAACTGCGGAGCGAAAATGCGGTATCAAAAATGGGGAAAGTACTCAACAAAAATCGTTTGCT
>USAR01000293.1 GCA_900552605.1 uncultured Oscillospiraceae bacterium
AAACAATACTTGTTCATATCGGTAATTCCGATTCTTCTGCCAAGGTCATAAAAGAATATATTGCAGGATGCAGAAAGCGCCTGTACAACATTAACATAACCGTGGTATCCCATACATTTGGGCTGAGAGTCCTTATAATACCTGTAAACGTGGCTGCAATACACCTGATCGTACGGAGTGATCTTTTTAAGATACAATCCGATTGAAGCAACCGCCGGCTTAAATGCGGAGCCGGGCGGATATGCGCCCATAAACGCTCTGTTTAAAAGCGGCATACCTACTGAATCTGAAGATAACTCATTGTACTTTTTATTATACTCTTTCATTGTGTAGCTGGGATAGTTTGCGGCGGTTATAATATTGCCGGTTTTGACGTTGCTTACAACAATTGAGCCGCCGGATATTTCGCTGTTTTTACATTTAAGCTCTTCAATAAGCTTTGCAAGAGCATCTTGTGCGGAAAGCTGTAATGTTTTATCAAGTGAAAGAATAACCGTATTCCCCGCAACAGCTTTTTTCGTAACTTCAGATGAAACAATGTTGCCTTCATTGTCAAGCTTATAGGTGATCTCGCCGTCTTTTCCGTGAAGATAATCTTCATAAGCGTATTCAATTCCGCTTACACCGACCTTATCATTAAACGAATAACCTTTTTTCTTGTATTTTTCCCAATCCTCCTGCTGAATTGAACCTACCATTCCTATAATATGCGGCGCAACGTTACCATTGCCGACATATTCTCTTACAGGCACAGTGTCAATTTCAACTCCCTCAAGCTCTTTTGAAGCTTCATAAACAGCCGTCATAATTTCATTCCCGACATCTTCGGCAAAGGTATAAGGGAGCGAAACCGAGAAATCGGATTTTTCCATAGTGTATCTTACACCCATTATTTTCCGCTGCAAACTAACCGAAAGACCTTCAAGCTCATAACGCTTCACCATACTGTCAAAGCAGTTTTGGGCGTTTGCATAGCTGTTTAAACCGAGTGTTGTCTTAAGCCGTGATATATCATCATCGCTGTTCTTTTTGAAAGTCACGCTTTTATTGGTAAGCGGCAGATCATCGACCCATTTTTTATTCTGCTCTTCAAGGTAATCAATAAGCACGGAAATAGTGTCATTAATTTTATCCATATCAATGTATGCGCGGTTGAACACAATGTTATATCCGTCGCGATTAACGGCAATAGGTCTGCCGTATGTATCCAAAATTTCGCCTCGCGCTGCCTTAACAACAACGGTTTTCTTTGTGATACCGCTTGCCTGCTTTAAATATTTCTCACGGTCGGTTACTTGCAGATCTACAACTCTTACGGTATATGCAAAAAATACAGCAATCATTATAAAGGACAAAACGACTGTGCGGATATTAATCTTTTTCCTATTGCGCATTTTCGTTTCCTCCCTTATAGTTTATAGTTTTAATATGCTATTTTCTTTTTAATAGTTGTCTTTTTCTTATACGCACCGCAAAATATATGATTGCATAAATCGGTGCGGAAAACAAAATCGTTAAAAAACACGAGGGCGCTATTTGTTCCTTAAAGCGCAGTGTTCCGAAGCCTAAATTGCACCATTTGCAAAAATAGTATATAAAAGAAGTGGCAACGGAAACGAGCACAGCGGAACGAAAATTGTTGTTAATAAAAAACTTCACGCTTAAACCGCACACATAACCGAGCAGCATCATTATTATTGTGTTAAAGCAAATAGCACCTGCGCTTACTGCGTCAACAAGCGCTCCTGCAACAAAACCGAAAGCAGCACCGACTCCGTCGCCGAAAAACATTGCCGAAAATACAGTACACGAAAGCATAAGCTGAGGAAAAATTCCGCTTTTCGAAAAAACTCCGTCTGTATATTGCAAAATGTAAATTATAAAGAAAATGCAGCCGATTGCACACAAAAGCGGATAATCATATTCTTTACTTCTTTTCATAACCCAAATCTCCGGTAAAACGGTCAGCGGTCGACGATCGATCCCTGACCTTCAAAATATGTTATAACCATAACGTCTTTAATGTTGAGAATATCGGCAGCGCAGTCCAAAGTTGCCGTTATCGAGGTTTGGTCTTTCCCTGAAGAAAGACTGCTGATAGTTCCCACTATTAAGCCTTCCGGGAAAGTACCGCCGCCCGACGTAACTATTATATC
>USAR01000294.1 GCA_900552605.1 uncultured Oscillospiraceae bacterium
TTCAAGATGTGATCGATCCAAATGCGGGTGCTGCGACCGTTACCCTCTCGGAACGGGTGGGCGATATTCATTTCAACATACTTTTCTACGATCTCGTCAAAGTTTGACTGCGGCATTTTATCAATGTTCTCAAGCGCCGCTTGCAAGTACATTAAAGGAGCAAAACGGAAATTGCCTTTTGCAAGATTGACGGTTCTGAGCTCACCCGCAAAATCGTAAATGTCCTCAAAGAGATATTTATGAATTGCCTGCAATGTAGAAAACTTGCCGGCAGGGAGATTATCTAAAATACCTTTTTCAAAAAGCTCTGCAGCCTTTTTCTTGCTGATTCGTTCTTCTTCACGGGCAAGGTCGGTAGAGCTTGTCAGACCTAATTTATTTTCAAGTGCCATATTGCACCTCCAAAATCAGATTATAATATTCCTGAAATTAAAACGATTGCAACTACAATAATTAAAATACCTACTAAAAATGTCATACAACCGGCAGCCTGTGGGAATGATTTTCTATGATTATAAGTCGGCTGAGAATATGTGTATGTAGGTGACTCTGGCTTATGTACCTGTGTCGATTTTTGAGCCGGGCGAGGCTTGGTGGCTTTAGAATATAAGGCGAGAGGATCGGTTTGATTCATTATGCGTGAATAAAAATCGTCAAGCCACACAGTATCACACGGTTCACACATATTTTGCTCGGTGCAATTAGGTTCATGTGCTATTTGATTTCTAACCCAACGGTAGTGTTTCAGTTGTTTTAGGTCATCATCCCAACCTCTTACAAGATAAGAACCACGGGGAGTATTTATCATTTCATCAATATAAGCGGATATACGCCTATCGTCATTTAATACTTCGCCGCATAATTTTTCAAGATGTTTATACGATTCAATAAAACCCATATTGTACATCTCCGAAACTTACTTATCTGCCGCAATACCGGATTTCATCCAAGCGTCAACTTCGCTGACTTTGAATTTCCACAGTCTGCCGATTTTTGCGGCGGGCATATTTCTTTTTTCTATCCAAGCGAGTACGGTGTCACGGCTGACTCCGAGGTATTCGCAAATTTCTTTCATTGAGTACCAGCGTTCGATGTTGGAATCCATTAAATTTTCCTCACTTTCGGGTAGATATATTTATACAATTTTAGTATAGCATATTTTAACCTTAAAATCAAGGATTATTGCGGATTTATAAAGGAAAGACGGGAAAACTTCATAAATTAAAGCATACAAAATCGGAGCTATCTTTTGTGACAGCTCCGTTTGATATAGTAATATATTCAATTTTTTCATACAAACGATGGTACGAATCTCGGGTGTGTAACTTTGTTATATTCCTTCTTGTATGTTGCAAATAACATTTTCTGAGAGACGATATGCACGTTATCATAACGCTTACTTAAAGTCCAAAAGCTGTCCGGCACACGGTTTACGGTGCAGATAATATATTCATTCTCGTAAAACGGTCGCTTCTTTGTAGTGCTGTTTTCAATCTCATTCCAGAGCTTTTGTGTAAGCTTTCCACCGGGAGTTGTATCGTAATACGCATATACAGCTTGCTTTTTCTCGCAGGCAAGGTCAAAGGTTACATTGCCTACCTTGACGTTATGATAGCTTGAGTTTTTGGTGTCGATGTACTCGGTTGAAATGGAGTTAAGGTTTTTCTCCAGCCAATAGTTGCACATATCTTTATAAAAATCCGCCATTAGCTCGTCATTGAAAACCTGCATAAACCGATTGAAAACATCCTCTCCGAAGCTTCCGTCGGGGTTCGGCACGGCAGTCAGCAAGCACTTATACCACAGGGTTAAATAACTGTTAGCGGGAAGATATTTCGTGTGTCCGTTTTCGCCGGGAGCTTTTATAACTAATCCGTGTTCTATCAGAGCCTTTATGTATTTGTCGCATTTGTTTTTCGGGAAGCCTGAGAATTTTGCTATATCACCGATACGGTTATAACCGTTCGCCATTGCATAAAGCAAAGTATTATAGCTTTCGGGCGTGCGAAAGCTTTCGTTCATCCAGCTTGCCGCCAAACGATAAAAGGGCGAATCGGTGCAAAGAAAAGCTCGCACATTATCCTCAAAGGACAGTTCATTATTGTATAAAGAAAGCAATGCCGGGATTGCGCCGGTTAAACAGTAAAGCTTCGC
>USAR01000295.1 GCA_900552605.1 uncultured Oscillospiraceae bacterium
TGTATTACAGCGTCTGTGAAGGTCGGGCTTTAATATTAAACTATAGTGCTTTAAAGCTTAAGACTTGCGTTTTCTGTACCTTAATATAAACCAAAGTATTTCCATAAGCTGAATAACGGCGGCAACCGACCATATAAGGTAGACCCCGCTTATCGGGACACTTATGTAAATGCACAGCGTAATCGTCCAAATAAGACCGCTTATGCTGATCATCTGTGCCACCTGTGACCACCAGAGCGCAGTGTAGACAATAAGCAATATCATACAAACCGGTATTGCGTAAACAAAGGCAAACTCGGCGTGCTTAAGCGAAACCGGCATCATAGAGATTATCATATAAGCAATTGTGGCAACAAGCCAAACTAGCGCAATAGAAAGCAGCGGAATTAAAATGTGCTGTTTTTTTCTTGACGAGCGATATTTCTTCGGCTTTTTTTGCGAGATCAGATCGTTAACCGAGATATCGTAAAGGTCGGCAATCAGCTTTAAAACATAAAGGTCCGGCAGTCCATCGCCGCGTTCCCATTTAGAAACGGATTTATCGGAATAATTGATTTTTTCGGCAAGCTCTAATTGAGTAAGCTTGTTAAGCTTTCTGTAAGCAATCAAGTTTTTTGCAACGGTCTCGCGCAGCTCCTGCTCTGTCATATTGTGTTCCTCCGTCCTGTGAATTTTAAAACAAATTAAAACAAGCTGCCCGTTCACAGTCAATTGGTGCAAATACCCGAAGAATATGCACGGGAACTCTCATCGAAATACTTTTAAACCGCATCTGTGTTTCTAATATTTTAACACAATATTAAACTATGTTCAAGACCTAAAACGCTTGAAATTACGCAAAATCTAAGGGTGTCTACTGTGGGTAGAGCCGAGTTTTTGCAACTCTACCACTTAAAAATTTCCGTGTAGAGCGACAAAAACCTTAAGTAGGGTGACATCGGTAACAAATTGGATATAATATAAAATTATAGAAAAAACGACACCGAAAGGGGAAGATTTAAATGGCGCAAAAGGCAGCAAAACTTATTCGTATTTTAACAGTCGCTCCTATTATGGCAGGGATAATGGTAACACTTCTTTATGTGAAAGAACCACTGTATTATGCATCGTCTTTTCATTTTGCGGCTGCAATTTTCTTTTTAGTATTGATGCCGTTACTCGCCTATCCCGTTGCGTGGATAGTTCCTAAAATAAAAGCAAAGGGCAGAGAAGGTGAAAGAACACTTGCCATTGTATTTGCTGTGACAGGATATGTTTTAGGCACCGTTTTCTCGCTTGTCTTCGGCGGCGCTGCCGTTGAAACAGCAGTTTATTTAACCTATCTTTTATCAGGCGTTGCAATTGCACTGTTTTCATTCGTTTTTCATATTAAGGGCAGCGGTCACGCCTGCGGAGTGTCCGGTCCTGTTGCAATACTCTCGTTTTTCCTGGGTCTGCCGTATCTTTGCGGTTATCTGCTGTTGGGCGCCGTCTGCCGTGCTTCGGTTGCACTTAAAAGACACACAAGGGCACAGCTGGCGCTTGGCAGTGCTGTTCCGATTTTGGCGTTTGCTCTTTCCTGCGGTATTCTGAGGATAGGGTTTTAGATTTGTTTCCGCAGTTTCAGGGATTTTAGGCACTTTAAAAATTAAATAACGGACTTTTGCAGGAGCTGAAACTGAAGTTTCGGCTCTTATTTTTTATTTTACTTGTAAAACTGAGATAATTATTGTATAATAATTTCAAACGAAAAGTGAAATTCGTTTTAACAATTTCAGCAGATTTATTTTTTATAATATAATTAAAACGGAAGGGGTGCAGGATATTATGAACGCTGCGGCATTCGGAAAAAAATATGCCGAGTGGCTCACTCCGCAAAACATAATCGCAATGCTTGCCGTAAGCTGTTATGCGCCCTTTGTTTTCACGGCTATTGCAATTGCTGTGTCGCTGGTTTTAATTTTGCTTATTCCCGAATATCAGCGAGGACTTTTTAACTTTCGCGGTGCATTTTTCATTCCTGCGTTTTGTATATATGCTATTGCGGTTGCTTTTTTTGCAAGAAACGCACTCGGAATGATTGTTGCACCGGTATTCTTCTCACTGTTGGTTTTAATGTGCTTTGTGAGGTGCAATATAACCGAGAAAAC
>USAR01000296.1 GCA_900552605.1 uncultured Oscillospiraceae bacterium
ATAAAACGGCTAAAATAAACTGTCGGCACAGTTTATGCAAACGGAAAAACCGCCTTTTCCAGGGTTAAAACATGTGCTGAGAAAAGGCGGTTCGGGCGGCTTATCGGGGCGGCCGATATATAGTAGATTTTGAGCGGCTTTTCGGTCGGCGAATAGGCTTTAAACCTTATTGCGCTGCGGTTAATAAAAATTTGCGTCAGCTATTAAGCTTTTTTAATGCATTTAAGATTACCCCAGCCTTGCCTTGCCGAGGTTTTAAGGGCGGCAACGCCGATGAAATATTTATATTTTTTGCTGTCAACAATATCAACAACAAACATCTTTTCCGATTTTTTGGATAGGCTGCCTCCGCTGCCGTCTCCGTTTCCGTAAATCTTGCCGTCGACGATGACAAGGTCGCCGATTTTCGGTTGGCGCTTCTTTACTTTCGGCTTGTTCGATTTTACCGGTTTATCCTGCTTTTTACCGGCTGCTTTTTTAACGTCCTTTAAGCAGCTTTTAATTGCCTCGTTGTCGTATTTTGTAAGGTTGTTTTGCTCAATTACAGCAATCAAGAGCTTTGTGTAATCGAGCGCAGTTGCCCAACCGTCGCGACGTATTAAATCGCAGGCTTTTTTATAATCGGTAACACCGACAAGGTTTTTGTATCTCGGGTATTGTAAGAACTTGTAATATCCCTCGATTCCGTCGGAAATTGTTTTGTACTTTCGGAACTTTGCAGTAACGGTGTAATATGTACCGTTTGCGCGTTGCTCAAGCGTGGTATAGTTTTTATAGTCGCACCCACAGCCCTCGCTCCACTTCATTCCGAAATAGTTGTGGCAAACCGAGGATAGATCGGATTTTCCCCAGCCGCTTTCAACAATTGCCTGTGCAATTGTAAGGCTCGGCAAAATTTTGTATTTTCGGTAGTGTTTTACCGCGGCATCGCCGATTTTTTTTATAAAAGTTCGTGCAGTCATATCCTTGTCCCTTTCTGCATATTCATTACCGCGGCAAGTCCTGCGGCAACTGCAGAGCCGAGAAAGCCGAGCAACAGCTCCGTACTGCTGCCGTTCTCAATTCCGCCTGAGCATTTAATTGCAATGTTTGCCGTAATAAAGCCGAGCATTGCTTGCAAAAATGTTCTTATTGCGCGCTTTAACCATTCTTTCATTTTTGTATTCCTCCTTCAAGATTTTCCAAGCGGTGGTTAATAACCTTGATTTTTTCCTCAACAACGGGCAGTCTGTGGGCAAAATCTCCCATATCTCGCACCTCTCTTGTAAGCTCGTCCAGTTTAACATCGGTAACACGTTGGTTGGTTTTTATACCACCGTAGGTGCCAAGTGCAGTGCCTGCAAGAGCGAGCAGGCCTGTTATGCAGGCAACGATAACATCTGTCATAAGGCTGCCACGCTTTCGGGCGGTTCTTCTCTCGGCACTTCACCGTCGGGTATCTCGTGCCAGTTGTCTGCGCTGTCGTTTACACCGAGGTATATCACTTTGCCGTAAGCTTCGCCGTTGGTAAGTGTATGTCCGTCTGATGCTTCAAGCTTAATAAGCTCAACTTTGGTTGTTTTCATATTTTAAATTTCCTTTCTGATTGTTATTCGCTTTTGGTTATCAGCTAAGCGTCCAGCCTTTTTCTGTTGCGGTTGCTTTTTCGGCGTCCGTAAGCTTTGCAAGATTTGTTGCGCCGAGCGTAACTGTTTTGGCGGTGGTTGTGCCGCTGTAATCCTTTAAAGCGTTAATAATACTTAAAAGGCTGTCGTGAGTGAGCTTAGTGCACGGTGAAACATCAAACCCGTTTTGTCCGATCGTACCCTCTATAACTATGTTTGTCAGCTCAACACAGTCTGTTAACGTTTGCACAAAGCTGTTTGAACCATCTGCTCTTAGCATAAGTTTATCAATTGATATAAGCTTTTTTGCTCCATGACACATATGGTATAGACCTCCGGTGTCACAGGTAGCGTTAATTGCCGGCAGGTGTTCTATCGACGAGTCCGAAAAAGCGTAATTGTAGTTTGTAACCTCGGCCGTGTTAAGCGTTATTTTACCGGTTGGATTTAGGCTTGTTTTAAATGGGTTTTTAAGAACGGAATTTGTAAATACGTTTTGGAAACCTTTTGTCGCGTAGCTT
>USAR01000297.1 GCA_900552605.1 uncultured Oscillospiraceae bacterium
TAGGAGGAAATGATATGAAAACCAAAACCTACGAAATTGTGGACGGTGTTGAAAAGCTTGAAGCCGCTTTGGCAAGAGTAAAAGCCGCACAGCAGAAATTTGCAGCCTACAATCAAGAACAGGTTGACAAAATTTTTCTGGCAGCAGCTTCCGCCGCAAACCGCCAGCGCATACCCTTGGCAAAGCTTGCCGTTGAAGAAACGGGAATGGGCATTGTTGAGGATAAGGTTATTAAAAACCACTATGCCGCCGAGTATATTTACAACCATTACAAACACACAAAAACCTGCGGCGTTATTGAAGAGGACAAAGCCTTTGGTATTCGCAAAATCGCTGAGCCTATCGGCGTTATCGCAGCAGTTATCCCCACCACTAACCCGACTTCAACCGCAATCTTTAAAACTCTGCTTGCTCTTAAAACACGCAACGGTATCATTATAAGCCCGCACCCGAGAGCAAAAAAATCCACAATTGCAGCGGCAAAGGTTGTTCTTGAAGCTGCAGTCGAGGCAGGCGCTCCTGAAGATATTATCAGCTGGATTGATGTGCCGAGCCTTGATATGACAAACCTTGTTATGAAAGAGGCTGACATTATTCTTGCAACAGGCGGTCCCGGAATGGTTAAAGCCGCATATTCAAGCGGCAAACCTGCTCTCGGCGTAGGCGCAGGTAACACACCTGCAATTATTGACGACAGTGCCGATATCCTGCTTGCAGTTAACTCGATAATTCATTCAAAAACCTTTGATAACGGTATGATTTGTGCTTCCGAGCAATCGGTTATCGTTCTTGATAAGGTTTATGATGCTGTTAAGGCTGAATTTGCCGCAAGAGGATGCTATTTCCTCGATCCGGAAGAAACAGAAAAAGTAAGAAAGACCATCCTTATAAACGGTGCGCTTAACGCAAAAATCGTTGGTCAAAAACCGGTTACAATTGCCGCTCTTGCCGGCGTTAAGGTTCCCGAGGGTACCAAAATCCTTATCGGCGAAGTTACAAGCGTTGATATAAGCGAGGAATTTGCACACGAAAAGCTTTCTCCCGTGCTTGCAATGTATCGCGCAAAGGATATTGAGGATGCTTTCTCAAAGGCCGAGCACCTAATTGCTGACGGCGGCTACGGTCACACATCTTCAATCTATCTTAACACAGCAACCGAGCAGGAAAAACTTAAGGAATTTGAAAGCCGTATGAAAACCTGCCGTATCGTTGTTAACACACCCTCGTCTCACGGTGGCTTGGGCGACCTTTACAACTTTAAGCTTACACCTTCGCTCACACTCGGCTGCGGCTCTTGGGGCGGCAACTCTGTAAGTGAAAACGTCGGCGTTAAACATTTGCTCAACATTAAAACGGTTGCCGAGAGGAGAGAAAATATGCTGTGGTTCCGTGCACCTGAAAAGGTATACATTAAAAAAGGCTGCCTGCCTGTTGCTCTTGACGAGCTTAAAAACGTTATGAACAAGAAAAAGGCATTCATAGTAACCGATAGCTTCCTTTATCATAACGGCTATACAAAACCGATTACAGATAAGCTTGATGAGCTCGGAATTACCCATACAACATTCTTTGAGGTTGCTCCCGATCCGACGCTTGCAAGTGCAAAAGCAGGTGCTGCACAGATGACAGCATTTGAACCCGATTGCATCATTGCTCTCGGCGGCGGTTCCGCAATGGACGCTGCTAAAATTATGTGGGTTCTTTACGAGCATCCGGAAGCCGACTTTATGGATATGGCAATGCGCTTTGTTGATATCAGAAAGCGTGTTTACACCTTCCCGCATATGGGCGATAAGGCGTATTTCATTGCTGTTCCGACGTCTGCGGGTACAGGCTCTGAGGTTACTCCCTTTGCTGTTATCACCGATGAAAAAACAGGCGTTAAATATCCGCTTGCAGACTATGAGCTGCTGCCCGATATGGCAATTATCGACACCGATTTCCATATGAGTGCACCGAAAGGACTTACTGCTGCTTCCGGTATCGATGCTGTATCACACTGCCTTGAGGCATACGCTTCTATGATGGCAACCGATTACACCGACGGATTGGCTCTTCGCTCAATTAAAAACATATTCACCTATCTCCCCCGCGCTTACGACGAC
>USAR01000298.1 GCA_900552605.1 uncultured Oscillospiraceae bacterium
TGGGGTGTCGTCAAGCGGTAAGACACAGCACTTTGACTGCTGCATTCGTAGGTTCGAATCCTGCCACCCCAGCCATATCGAGTGTTCATAAGGGATTTCACTTTATGAATACTCGACTTTTTGTTTTTCATATAAATAAGACTTTATTTTATGGAAGCCTTGTTTTTTCGATACGTTTGGATTTTGGCATTAAAATCAATCACGCTATCATTGTGGACAACAAAATCATTCCGAAATCTTTCGTAATCCTTTTCTTTATGATAGAACAACCTTGCGGCACAACTTAATATTTGGACAAACTATGGGAGATTTTGGTTTTTATTTCGGTAAAAACACATTCTCTGTTTTGGCTTTATCTTGCAGTTTGTCATAATTTGTGCCGCAGCAATCGGAGTTATGTGTTTTACGGTGCGTAGCTTCGGCTGCGCTTTTTTGAGGATGAAAAAGAAAATGGCGCTGACGGCTTTAAATGCCGTTAGCACCATTAAAATTCTTATTCTGTCAGTAACAGGAAAAGGATATTTACCAAGTACGCGATTGCATCTGCTTAAACTCACCGACAGTTGAAACGTGCGCGTTCAGTCCGCCGTCAACCGTAACAACCTGTCCGGTAAAGTACTCGCTCTCATCTGAAGCAAGATAAACGCACATATTGGCAATATCTTCAGGGTTGCCGTAACGGTTAACCATAATGTTGTTAAGGAAAATATCCTTTAAAACCTGCGGAACATGAGCTTCGTTATCCGGAGTTACGATTAATCCGGGACGAACGCAGTTGCAGCGAATATTGAATTTGCCGTACTGAAGCGCAGTGGATTTGGTAAGCATATCGACGCCGGCTTTTGCACATGCGTATGCCGTCGAGCCCAAATCGCCGCCGCAGGATGCCATTGAACCGATATTGATAATGGAACCGCCTTTGTTCTCCTTCATATACGGCAATACGCTTTTGACCGCGTAAAATGTTCCGCGAAGGTCGCTCTGGAAAATTCCGTCCCACATTTCCAAGCTAAGTTCGTCAACGCGGCCGTCCTTCAGTGCTACGTTAGCGGCGTTGTTTACAAGAATATCAATTTTTCCGTATTTTTCAGCGGTATCCTTAAGCAGAGCATCAATGCTCTCAACAGCGGTGATGTCCATAAAATGATATGATGCTTCTCCGCCTTCTTTTGCAATGCTGTCAACAACAGCCTGTCCTTTTGCTTCGCGGCGTCCGCAAACTACAACCTTAGCTCCTTCAGAAGCAAAAAGCTTTGCAATACCGACGCCGATACCGCTTGTTGAACCGGTTACGATTGCAACTTTGTCCTTTAGTCTTTCCATTTTTTGGTCCTCCTATGTCCTCCTGAAAATTTTGCAAAAGACTCTAAGCATATATTCCCGATTATTTAAAATCCAAGCAAATTTGCGAAAAGTCTTATAGCCTTTTAATACGCGGATTTTTCGGAAGAAATCGAAAATTCCGCAGATTGTTCACCTCTTTGCGAAATGACTTCCAAGGCAATATTATAGAGTGTTCATTTTATATTTTCAAGCACTTACAGCAAAAATATTCGTTACATTTTGTCACATTTTGGCTGTTTTTCGATGCTTTTTTCTCTTTTATAATAATATAATCAATTCACGATAAAACAAGATTACTTTTTACATTAAAAATGCTTTTTCATTATCGGTATCTGAGCAAATCTGCTGACTGATTACGGGTCATCAACAGATTTTTCCGGACGGTTAAATCGTATATAATCCGCTCATTATAATACGCCAAAAAACAAGCAGAGGCCGCATGGCATCTGCTTGTTTTTCTTTTATCTTTACCGGACTTAACGGTGCGTCAATTTGCACAACCGCATCAGACTATATCAATATCGGTCACATAATAGCTGCCGTCGGCATTACGGTATTCGTCCTTCATGCCAAGCTCGATAGTACGGTCTTTATCATTAAACATACGCAAGCTCAAACGATATTTTCCGGCGGGCGCGTTGAATTTAATAGCATAATCACGGACGGTAACGGCATGCGGCATCATTTCACAGCTGTTAAACTCCGTCGCAGGGCAAGTGTATTCGCCGTTTTCTCCGCTCAAAATGAATT
>USAR01000299.1 GCA_900552605.1 uncultured Oscillospiraceae bacterium
GCTTTCGTCACTGCTGCTTTGGTCATAAGAGTTTACGGCGGCAGACGAATCACCGTCTGCCGCGTTGTTTTGGTCTATAGCGCCTTCATTTTTTGATATCTCAAAGCTTTTTTCTTTTAAACTCTTGTTAAGCACCTTAAAAAACTCGATTTTTCCGTTTGTCGCTTTTGTAAGAACTACCATAGAATTATCGCTGAAGGCGGCTTGCAAGGTTTCATTAGGCAGTTCTGCCGAATAAGCCTTTTTGCCGTTGATATCGTAAAGCCTTAACACGCTGCCGTCCTCTTTTGACGATGCTGTTGCAAAGGCGTTCTTCTTCGCGGCAACAGCAATTTCATCAGCTGCGAAAAACGGAATGTAATCAACTTGGCCGGACATTTCGGTTTCTTCTATCGGCTGAATTGCAATAAACTGCATATCGTTTTTGCCGATTCCCAAAAGCGAAGTTTGAAGGCTTGCTCTGCTGTCGATATAAAGTGATGACGCGCTGCCGCTTTCACGGTCCTTTTCAGGATCAACGGCGGTAACGTCTCCGGTACCGTTTTCCAAATAAAATCGATCGTCATAGCTTTGCACAACTCCGATGTGACCGCTGAATTTCATAATCTCGCGCTCGGTGGAATCCTTAAGGCTTCTAACCTTTATTGTGGCACTGCCCGAGTCGCCGTATAACAGGTACTCACCGTTTGGAGAGATCGCGGCGCACGCCCAAATTTCGGCGGTATCCGGCAGCTTTTCGTTTGCGGTTATCTTGCCCGACTTATCGTAAACAAAATACTCTCGGTTGGCAAGGTCGGCAGCGTAAAAGCCGTCGTTCACCATTCCTGTGTCCCACATTTTATCAGGCAGCTCAACTTTTGCCAACTGTTTATTTTCCTTCGATGAATAAAGGTAAACAGTCATAGAGCAGGAATCAAGCCCCGCTTTAACGTCCTCAATTTTAACAAGGTCGCCGAATGCCGCAATGTTGTAAACGCTGCCGCTTAAATTCAGGTCCTCCGCAAACTTCAAAACGCTGTCTTTAGCGGATTCATTATTGTTTTTTGAGCTGCTGTTGCCCTTTATCTTATCAATTGCGGCGCAACCGCAGGCAATAGCAACAACCGCACAGCAAAGAAAAACACAAATTACTCTTTTTAGTTTCGGCATAATTATGCGCCCCCTACTGTTTAATTATACGCTTATTTTTTGATTTTCGCAACCTTTATTTCAAAAGTATCATCGGAAGCGGCCTCGGCAAAGTAATTTTTATTGCCGATAACCGCCTTGCCGTTTACAATCGGATAAAGCGAAATAAGGGAGCAACCGTTGTAATCAAGGCAATATTTGTTACATTATGTTTATAAAAAACCATCCTTTTAATTGCCTTTCTTCCGCACAGCCTGCATTACTTGCCGCATCTATGCTGCGGTTGCTTGACAAACGGGAGAATGAAAAGTAAAATAGACTAAAGCCGGAGATAAAAAAGGTGGGGTTAAATGAACAAAGAGCAATATGTTAAGATGCTTTCGTTTTTAAGAGAACGACCGCGACTGCTGTCTTTTGTGCTTAATACTCAGCGCGCAATAACGGCGGCGGTTTATTTGTTTTACCCTTGTATTTTGGTTTATCTTTTAATTTTCGGCGACAGCAGATTTTTAAAAGTGTTGATAGTGCCGGCGGTTTCGTTTGCCCTGCTCTCTGCAGTGAGGTATTTAATAAACGCAAAAAGACCATATGAGGTATTTGAAACACCGCCTCTGAACGGCAAAAAGACAAAAGGAAAGTCTTGTCCCTCACGTCACACTTTCTCGGTTTTTGTAATATCATTTGTCGCTTTTTATGTTTGCCGACCGCTCGGCGTTGCGCTTTCTGCTTTGGGGTTATTGCTTGCCGTTTGCCGCGTGCTTTGCGGAGTTCACTTTGTGCGAGATGTGCTGCTTGGTGCAGCTTGCGGAATTTTGTGCGGCATTGTGGGATTTTACATTTTGTAAAAGAAGTCTGAAAAAGGGTGAAAACGGAACGCGCGTCTGCGGTCTGCAATAATTATTGTTTAGCTAACCTCTGCGTTCTCCCCCGGCTGCCGAGCGTTGCCGCGCCCCGTCGCG
>USAR01000300.1 GCA_900552605.1 uncultured Oscillospiraceae bacterium
TGCGGTTGTTCTTACAATCCTCGGTTATTCACTTAACGACACTATCATCATCTATGACCGTGTCCGTGAAAACCGTGCAAAGCAAAAAAACGACGGTTTGGCAGGCGTTGTTGACCTAAGTATTAACCAAACGTTCAACCGTTCGCTTCTCACTTCAATCACCACGTTGTTAGCGGTTGTTGTTGTTGCGGTAGTTGCCGAGTTCTACGGTCTTACTTCACTCAGAAGCTTTGCCATTCCGATGTCGCTCGGTATGGTTTCCGGCAGCTATTCTTCAATCTGTCTTGCAGGTCCGCTGTGGGTCAGATGGCAGGATTTCAAAAAGAAACGCAAGGAAGCAAAGGAAAAGAAGGGCAAGCCTGCAAAGAAAGCTAAGGCCGGAAAATAATAGCGATTGCCTTTCATTATTAAAAATTCAAAGCGCCTGCTCCGATGTCTTGTGACTGTGCGGAGCAGGCGTTTTTTATTTTATTCACTTGTCTGTCAATAGTCTGTTTAGCAGTGGCCTTAGGCGACGTGTCAAAGAAAAACTATCTGCAAAAAACAGCAACAAGTTACTGCCGTTCATATCAAGGCAATGTCAGACAGTGAAAATATTAACAGAGGTCTGCAATTGTGTGCTGTAAGCAGGCTTGCTGCTTAAACTAAAGCAGTCCTTTTTCGTACAGCTTTGTTTCAACCTCATTTATAATTCTAAGCGGATACTCAAGGCTGACCTCATGCAGCGGCAGCTCCATATCCTTAATGTTTTCTGCTTCTTTCTGCGCTTTGGCAAAGCAAATTTCGCCCTCGCTTTGCGCAAAGCTCTGGCAGATATCCTCGCCCTCAAAATAAAGACCGTCGCAAACGCCGTCGAAAAGCTTTAAGCCGCGGTAAAGACAGTGCTTATAGTAACCGGTAACATATTGCCGCAGCTTTTCATCGTCGGCACGCTCGGCAAGCAGCATAACCGTTTCCAGCGTTCTTGTAAGACTGCGCTGCCTTTGTGCCGCCGCCGTTCTTGATATTTTTGCTGTGCTGTGACCGAGCAGGTAGTCGCAGCTTACGCCGTAGTATTCCGCAAGACGCACCAAAAAATCCATTGAGCACTCGCGTATGCCGTTTTCATAGTGCGAAAGCAGAGCCTGAGATATGCCAAGCTCCAGCGCTGCCTGTTTTTGCGATATTCCTCTGCGCTTTCTTGTAACTGTTATTATTTCCGAAAACTTGTTAAGCGGCATTACCGTTCCCCCTTGAAAAAAGCTGTAAAATGATGTATTATGTAATTACCTGATAATATCATACTGTATAATTTTTAAAAAATCAAGTACATAAATATACATTTTGTATTTTTTAATCAAGGAGTTTATAATATGCGCTCAATAACCGTTCATTTAATCCGTCACGGCAAGACTGTTGCCAACAGCGAGGGACTTTATATCGGCAAAACAGACGTTGCCCTTACCTTGGAGGGAGCAGACGAGCTTGAGACTTTGGCGGGGCAGGGGATATACCCAACCGTTGAGCAGGTCTATTCAAGTCCGTTGCGCCGCTGCTTGCAAACGGCAGTTATGATATATCCCGGCTGCCCTGCAGCTGCGGTTGAAGAGCTCGGCGAATATAACTTCGGCGAATTTGAGGGGAAAAGCGGAAAAGAGCTTGACGATAATGCCGATTACCTTGCGTGGATTGCCGGGAAATTGCCGATTCCGCCGGGCGGCAACGAGACCAGCCGTGATTTTGCTGTCAGAGTCTGCATCGGTTTTCGACGCGTAGTGGAGGATATGCTGCACGCCGGTTTGCAAACGTCAGCCGTTATAACCCACGGCGGCGTTATTATGACGCTGCTTGACGCCTGCGCTCTGCCTCGCAAGAGGAAATTTGAATGGCTTTGCGACAGCGGCAGAGGCTATACCGTTCGCATAACGCCGTCGCTTTACCATTCGTCCGGCGTTATAGAGGTTATTGACGTTATTTAGACATTGTTTCCAAGCTTTTATAAAAGACTTTTGTCAAGACTTGGCAACATTAACCGAGAAACGGCAAGGCGTTATATCGAGTTGCAAAATAAGAGCTTTAAAAGCTGAGCGGTGATAAGGCAAGTTC
>USAR01000301.1 GCA_900552605.1 uncultured Oscillospiraceae bacterium
TTGCCGAAATGTAATTATCAAGTATATCATTAGGAACAAAATCCTGAATAGTACCTGCGAATCCGCCGCCGTGCACACGGCAAGCTCCCCTACCGCCAAGCACCTTTTCGCTGACAGCAAGGGCAATTGAAAGACCCTGCTCGTTATAGTGGCGCGGTGAATAAACATTTTGTAAATATTTAAACGATGAATCGCCGGATTCGTTTATAAGCGATAAGAATCTTTGAAATTCTCCGTTTTCAAGTGCCTTTGCCTCGTCGATTGCACGTTTATTATCCGCGAAAAAGTGAATTGCCGCGAGCACTGCCTTGTCGCCGCAGCTCTCGCGAAGTTTTGCAATATTGCCGAAGAACTCGTTTTCATCGACATCTCGCAAAACCTCTTTGCCGAAAAAGTGCGAAACATTTTTGTCAGCTATCGTAATATCGGCATAATCCTCGGTTAAGTCGGCGTGGTTGCCGCCGGTGTTAACAATGCAAAGCGAATGTTCTCTTTCAGCAATATTAAAATCAATCTTTTTGATAATAGGTGCACTGACGTCGTTGAAATCTATTGAAGTAAAGCCACCCACCGAGCTTGCCATTTGATCCATAAGACCGCACGGTTTTCCGAAGAACACGTTTTCGGCTTTTTGAGCATACTTTGCAATATCAACAGCAGAAATTTCTGCATTGCCGAAAAGATTGTTGATTATAACGCCTACAAGCACTTCAAAAGCTGCCGAAGAAGAAAGCCCCGAACCTTTAAGTACATTTGAAGTTGTATAAGCGTCGAAACCGGATAACGCGCAGCCTGCTTCTTTCATATAAGCACACATTCCGCGAATGAGCGATGCCGCTTTACCAGTTTCGGACTCCTGAGGTACAAGCTTATCAAGCTCGATCGTATCCATCGGGAAACCCTCGGATTTAATACGTACGACCCCGTCGTTGTTAAGAGCAACAACCGCGATAACGTCAAGATTAACGCTGCCGGCAAGAACACAGCCGTGCTGATGGTCGGTGTGATTACCGCCTACCTCCGTTCTGCCAGGCGCGCTAAAGAGTCTTACATCACGATTGCCGTCAAAAAGCTTTTCAAATTCGGCGCAGGTTTTTTTATATCTCTCACGAGCCGGCGCAGCGCTGCCGTAAAGCAATGTAAAATCGCTGTCAAACTTGCCTTTTTCAATGTATTTAACAGTTTCTTTAACTTTCATAATAATCACCCTTTTATTTTTTTATATATTAAAGAGCCTCAACAATATCCTTTGTATCGCGAGCAATAACCATTTCTTCATCTGTGGGAATAACGAAAACCGCAACCTTTGAATCCGGTGTAGAAATTCGCACTTCTTTGCCGCGGCAATTGTTAGCATCATAATCGCAACTGATTCCGAGGAAGGAAAGCTTATCGCAAATATTACGGCGAATACGCTCGTTGTTCTCGCCTAAACCGCCAGTAAACACAATGGCATCGGTACCGCCCATTGCAGCAACATAAGAGCCGACAAGCTTTAACACCTGATATTCCTGCATTGTTGTTGCAAGAAGGCTGCGTTTGTCACCCTCATCGGCAGCGTCGCAAACATCACGGCTGTCGTTAGAAAGTCCGGAAATTCCGAGAAGACCGGATTTTTTATTGCAAAGCTCGTTGAGTTCGGCATACGAAAGATTTTCTTTTTCTCCGATATATGTAAGTGCAGACGGATCAATAGAGCCGCAGCGAGTGCCCATCATCATACCGTCAACAGGAGTAAAGCCCATACTTGTATCAACACATTCTCCGCCTTTAACGGCAGAAACGGAGCAACCGTTACCCAAGTGGCAGGTGACTATATTAATGTCCTTTATATCTTTATTTAAAAGCTCTGCACATCTTTGGCTTACAAACTTATGCGAGGTGCCGTGGAAACCGTATTTACGCACGCCGTATTTCTCGTAGTATTCATAAGGCAGGGCGTACATATATGCATAGTCCGGCAGAGTGCTGTGAAAAGAGGTGTCAAATACAGCGACTTGAGGCACTTTATCGCCGAGGAGCTTTTGGCAAGCACGAATACCCAAAATACCTGCGGGATTGTGCAAAGGCGCAAGATCGCTTAGC
>USAR01000302.1 GCA_900552605.1 uncultured Oscillospiraceae bacterium
CTTATGGCAAGCCATTTGGATGTGCTTTTCGGCGATACAGTGCCCGACGGACTTGAAAGCTTTGCGCTGGCTTCACAAATTTCACAAGCTGAGGCGTGCAAATATTTCATTGAGCGTTTTCGTTCAGGCAAGGGACTTCGCACAGGCATTATTTGGTGGAATCTTTTGGACGGTTGGCCGCAGTTTTCAGACGCTGTTGTGGATTATTATTACTGCCGCAAGCTTGCGTATTTTGTAATCAAGCGCTGCCAGACGCCGCTTTGCGTTATGTTCCGTGACCCAACGTCAATCGAGGGCAAGCTTGAGCTTTGTGCGGCAAACGAAAGTATGCAGCCTAAATCCGTAAGCTATACCGTTAAAAATGTCGAAACCGACGAGGTGATACTTACAGGCTCTGCCGAGATCGAGGGTAACTCACAGCGCAGCATTGATATACTTGACGAAATAAAAGAACAGGCAATGCTGCTTATTGAATATACTGTTGACGGTGTAAGCTACAAGAATCACTATCTGACAGGAGAACCGACTTATAACTTCGAAAAGGTTGTGGGTTGGTATAAAAAAGCGGAGATCCTTGACATAGAGGGTTTCTAAGAAACATATAATATTTAACAGGGTGTGCCGAATTATAAGCGGCACACCTTAATTTTTGTGCAGTTAGCATAGGCTAACTAATTTTTTTGTGAAAAAATTATCAAAAATTACTGTAAAGGTGTTGCGAAAAGGGTCATAATATGGTATAAGTATATATTAGAAATGATATATGTGAAAATGCGTTTTCCCGTAAGTTCGTTTCTCAACAATTCTTTTAATCAACAAAAAAGGGAGGTTCACAGCTTATGCAGAAAAAACTCAGTAGTCTTCCGTTTAAAGGTACTGACGAGCAGAAGCAGAAATTGGACAAGGTAATCGCCGAAAGCAAGCACGACAAAAGCCTTTTAATGGCAGTTATGCAGCAAGCGCAGGACATTTACGGCTACCTGCCGAAAGAGGTTCAGGTTATGATTGCCGAGGGTATGGATGTGCCGCTTGAAAAGGTTTACGGCGTTGCAACGTTTTATGCTCAGTTCTCGCTTTCACCGAAGGGTCAATACGAGATTTCGGTTTGCTTGGGCACAGCTTGCTATGTTAAGGGCTCGGGCGACATTTTCGATAAAATCAGCGAAAAGCTCGGCATCGGCGCAGATGAATGCACACCGGACGGCAGATTCTCTTTAACTGCTTGCCGCTGCATCGGTGCTTGCGGCTTGGCACCTGTTTTAACCGTTAACGAAGAGGTTTACGGCAGACTTACAGTAGATGATGTTGACGGAATACTTGCAAAATACCAAGGCGAATAATCAAATAAACTTTTGAGGATATTAAGCTGTTATGAAGATTAGCACCATGAAAGAGCTGCTGGGTGCAGAGGTCGTTTGCTGCGAGGATATGCTCGGTCGGCACGTTTACTCCGCCTGCGGCAGCGATATGATGAGCGATGTGCTGGCCTATGGCCAGGGCCAGTCCCTGCTGCTCACCGGGCTGCTCAACCAGCAGGTCATCCGCACCGCGGAAATGCTGGATATGCGCTGCATCATCTTTGTCCGGGGCAAAACCCCCGCCGAGGAGGTCCTCACCCTGGCGCGGGAAAAAGGCATCGCCGTCATCAGCACCCAGCGCGGCATGTTCACCGCCAGCGGCCTGCTGTATGGCGCCGGCCTGCGCGGCGTATAAAGGGGCCCGCCATGACACTGCAATATCATTACATCGTCCCCGGCGATGACTTTGTCCACGCTGGGGAAGCCAGCGGCCACCTCAAGGGCGTGCTGCGCCAGCTGGGCTACCCCGGCGATGCCATCCGACGGGTCGCCGTCTCGATGTACGAGGGCGAAATCAATATGGTCATCCACGCCAATGGCGGCGAGATCGATGCCGAGATCGATGATCACGGCATCACCATTGTCCTGCGGGATCAGGGTCCCGGCATCCCCGATGTGGAAAAGGCCATGCAGGAGGGCTGGAGCACCGCCAGCGATGAGATCCGGGCCCAGGGCTTCGGCGCCGGTATGGGCCTGCCCAATATGAAAAAATACAC
>USAR01000303.1 GCA_900552605.1 uncultured Oscillospiraceae bacterium
CTTTTAAAACAGGCAGACTTATCGGTCAAAAAGAAGGAGTGCTTGTTGGTATCTCCTCGGGTGCGGCAACATATGCCGCAACTGTTCTTGCAAAGAGACCTGAAAATGCAGGCAAAACCATTGTTGTGCTGCTGCCTGATACAGGCGACAGATATCTTTCAACCGCACTGTTCGCAGAATAATATCTATCATATCAACAAAGAAAAAACAACTGCTTTCGGCGGTTGTTTTTTGCTTTCTTTGCAGCAGACATTGCTTGCCGACCGGGTGGCTTTTTTATCTCCGTTATTTGCAATTTTTAAGCGTAAAATGTAATAATATGTATTGTAATGCAGCAACAATTTTGGTATACTTAACATATAATAATTTTGCATACGGAGGGCAAGCTTTGAATATTCTTCATTTAAAATATGCGGTTGAGGTTGCAAAGACAGGTTCGCTTAATAAGGCGGCGGAAAACCTTTATATGGCGCAACCAAACTTAAGTCGCGCAATAAAAGAACTTGAAGCGTCGCTTGGAATAACAATATTCTCTCGCTCGCCTAAAGGAATGGTTGCCACAGCCGAGGGTGAGGAATTTTTGGGATATGCTTTAAAAATACTCTCTCAGATTGACGAGGTTGAAGCACTTTATAAATCCGACGCGCCGAAAAAACAAACATTTTCAATATCAGTGCCGAGAGCAAGCTATATTTGCGAAGCATTTACAGAGTTTTCCAAGCAAATAGACAAAATAATGCCTGCGGAAATTTTTTATAAAGAAACAAATGCTTCGCGTTCCATAAAAAACATAACAGATTCCAGCTACAAGCTCGGCATATTGCGATACGCCAACACATATGATAAATACTTTAAGGATATGCTTGAAGAAAAAAACATATCATATGAAATTATTGCGGAGTTTTCTTATGTTCTTATAATGAGCAAAGAGCATAAGCTGGCAAACAAAGATGATATTCGTTTTCCCGATTTAAAACCTTTTACTGAAATTGCACATGCCGACCCGTTTGTGCCGTCTATGCCAATTGCTGCGGTGCGCCGTGAGGAGCTGCCGAACGATTGCGACCGCCACATTTTTGTGTTTGAGCGTGCAAGCCAATTTGAACTGCTGCAAAAAAACACAGATACTTTTATGTGGGTATCTCCCCTGTCGGACGAAATGCTCAATAAATACGGTCTTGTGCAGAAAAAATGCAGGGACAACACACGTCTTTATAAAGACGTACTGATTTACAGAAACGAGTACAATTTATCCGAGCTTGATAAGCTTTTTATCAACGAGCTTTGCCGTGCAAAAAGAAAATATATTGACTGATTTTTCCTTTAAATGCCCTATATATCGATAAATACATTACCGATATATAAAACACGGCATTTACATAATAAAACACCTATGTTAAAATATTAACAATCAAGGAGGTGTTTTGTGATGGATAGTCCCTGCGTGCCGAAAGCAACGCTCGGAAGACTGCCGGAATATCTAAGATATCTTAAAACAATATCCGGTGAATATGAAACCGTTTCGTCCACGGCAATTGCAAAAGCAATGGGACTCGGCGAAGTGCAGGTTCGAAAAGACCTTGCTGCGGTAAGCGGAAAAGGCAGACCGAAGATAGGATACAACAAGTCAGAGCTTGAAGAGCAGCTTGAAAAGTGCCTGGGACAGAAAAACCGGCGCAAAGTTGTACTTGTGGGCGCAGGTAAGCTTGGCAGTGCACTGCTTGGTTATGAAGGCTTTAATGAATACGGTCTTTCTATTGTTGCCGCATTTGATATAAGCGTTCATAAAAAACATCAACCGACAACCAAAAACCGATATATCCGCTTGAGTATCTTAAAGACTACTGCACTGAGAATAACATAAAAATCGGAATCATTGCAGTGCCGAAATCAGCAGCACAGATGGTGTGCGATATGCTTACTTCAAGCGGTATAACCTCTGTTTGGAGCTTTGCACAAGCCACACTGAAGGTGCCGGAGGGCGTTAATCTAAGGCGGGAAAACCTCGCACTTTCTTTAGCGCACATAAGCCAGAAGGAAACAAATTAAAACAGTTAATAACCACATAGG
>USAR01000304.1 GCA_900552605.1 uncultured Oscillospiraceae bacterium
CCTTTCAAGCTCTTTTTCAAGTGTGTCCCTGCGCTCCATTGCCTCTAAAATCTGTGCGCCGGTCAGCTTGTCCCAATCCGTTGTAACAACAACTGCCGTTGGGTTAAGCGATTTTACAATATCAATGCTCTCTTTAAGCTTGCTGTCGGAAATGCCTGCGGTGTGGCTTAAAACAACCGTGCCTGCGTTTTCGATTTGGTTATTGAAAAATTCGCCGAAGTTTTTGCCGTACATCTTGCACTTTTTAGCGTCGGCGACCGTTGTAAGACTGTTAAGAACGATATCGTGCGAGTCGATGCCCTGCACAGCTCTGATAACGTCACTGAGCTTGCCCACACCCGACGGCTCAATTAAGATCCTGTCGGGATGATAGCTTTCCAAAACCTTTTGCAAGGCTTTGCCGAAATCGCCCACCAGACTGCAGCATATGCAGCCTGAGTTCATCTCCGTAACCTCAATTCCCGCGTCCTTCATAAAGCCGCCGTCGATGCCCACATCGCCGAACTCGTTTTCAATAAGCACAAGCTTTTCGCTGCCGAAAGCCTCGGCAATAAGCTTTTTAATAAGTGTGGTTTTGCCCGCGCCCAAAAAGCCGGAAAATATATCGATTTTTGTCATACAGCATTACCTCTTTTTAAAATTTCCAAATGCATATCAGGCGTCTTTCGTTCTGACATTGCTACTTTACTATTATAACCCCATTACCGCAGGTTTTCAAGCTACATTGCATATATAAACTTGAAAATAAACCTTTTAAAAGGTTTAAGCTCCTTGTAAAGCATTTTTGAATACCGCAATATCTGCCCCGCCGCCGCTGCGCTCTCAACCTTTGTAACACCCTCGCGCGAGAAAGCAAATTTTTGCAGTGTGTTTATAATTCTTTCAAAGTCCGGCGGATCTTCCCCCGTCACATTTTCGCCGAGTTTTTGACAAAGCTCATTATAAGACGAAATCTTATCGGAATTTATGCCGCTTAAAGAAACAAGCCGATTAAAGTAACGGTTCATTACAGGCATCGCAGAGTGCGGAGCTGCCGTCAGCATCTTGTTTTTACGAACACCCGCCGCAAGCCTTGCCGCAATGCACCAAAGCACAACCGCCGCAACAAGCACCAAAGCGGCAATCAGCAACGCAGCTTGCCAAACAGTTATGTAAACATACTTGCTTTTTTCGCCTACAAGATAATTGTCAGGCTCTTCCTCGTCGGTTTCCTCCGGTTTTTGGTATTCCTCTTCCGGCTCAGGATGTTCAAGCGGAGTTTCATCTTCTTTTTTGTCACTTTCCTTGTTTTCGTCGGCTTTGGATTCATACTCTTTCATCGTGTCATACATAGAGCCCTTGTAAAGCCCGGGTGTAACTTCAACGGGTATCCAGCCGTAATCGTTATCGAAAATCTCAACCCATGCGTGTGCATTCATATCGGTTACGTTATAAGTAACATAACCGTATTTATGTTTGGTTTTAGTTTCGTTAAACTGCTTCGGAGTAATGGCATACCCCTCAACATATCGCGCGGGATATCCTGCCGCTTGCAGTAATACCGCCGCAGCAGTTGCATAGTGCGCGTCATATCCCCTCTTGGTTTCAAAAAGAAAATGCTCGACAAAATCAACGTCCGAAGGACTTTTATCAACAACAAGCGTGGTTTTTGTATTCTTTGAAAAATACCGCCTTATATCGTCAACCATTTTGTATCTGTTATCTGTTCTGAAGCTCTTTGCAAGGCTTTTGACCCTCGGCGTAACGGCCGATTTTGTGTATTCGGCTTTAACAAATTTTTTGTATTCGCCGAACAGCGTTTTGAACTGCTTTGACTTATATATCCTCGATTTGCTGATATTAAGCGAATTGTCAAATCCCAAGTAAGTGTTATATTCATATTCAGCGTCACTTTTCGGTTTCATTGCGCTGTCCTTTATCTCGGTAAAGGTTTCGTCGAAATCGGCGCCGTAGGTTTGGTAAGCATATTCCTTTTTTCTGCGCCAGATATCCGCCGCTGTATGGTAATAACTTACTTTTTGTGAAAAATCCTGCTCCGCTTCCAC
>USAR01000305.1 GCA_900552605.1 uncultured Oscillospiraceae bacterium
ATATTTTTACTTAAAATTCAAGCAAAAGCACCCTTAGCTTTTTAAGTGCAAAGCCGTGAAAAGCCAAGAAGTCTGTCGCCTTTAATTACAACATTGATATTGCTGTAAGTTATCGCTGTATTGCAGCCCATTTTCTCAATGTAATTCGCTCCCGAAATTGCTTCATCAGAGTACTCGCCGATAATGTATGACGGCTTGCAGCCGTTTATACGGTATGACACCACGGGGTCGGAAGTGAATATGTAATCCGCTTGCTCAGAGCTGTATCCGAGAGTATCAAAAAGAAGAGTCTTGTCGCCGAGGCCTATGATCAAATCAAAACCGCCGTCTCTTTCAATAACATCAACTTTAACTAAATCCCATAGTAATAAAGTTCCGTTTTTAATGATACGCTTTTCTTTAACCGACGCCGCATTCAGCGTATGTTCGATATTCTTTTTACTGAAACGCGCCTCGATAGCATTGTTTGTATTGACGTCGTCAAGCGGCATAATTAGTGCATTTATGGTTTTAATATTGTATCTTGAGATATACCGTCTGACACTGCTTAATGCATATGAATTTCCGGTATTTGAGATAATAACCAAATCTCTGTCGTTCTTAAGAGTCATACAGATTCCTTTTTCGGATTTATAGAAAACAGCGTCAACTGTTACATAGTTAATCCTGTTTTGAACATAAAGAAACGGTAACACCGCAACCGCAGAAAGTAAAATGCACAAAAGCTTAACCGCTCTTTTCTTGCGGAATACTAAGGCTAATAAAAGCAATAAACAAACCATTGCAATGTAGAAATACAGCATTGTGTCGCTTACAGAAAATCCACAGTAATCAAGCGAAGCAAACCACGTTATTATATCGCCGAACAGCGTCACAAAGATTCTTGTGAAATAAACACAAACGCTGAATATAAGCTGCAGCCTGACAGTCATCAGCATCATAAGCGAAAACAGCAGCGCAAAATAAATGATAGGACTTAAAACGATATTGACAATGGGAGAAATTGTTGAAATATATCCGAAATAGAAAAGAGAAAACGGAAGTATAAATACCTGTGCACTCAGGGTCACTGCAAGTGCGGAAGCATAATAATTATAAATGGCATTAAGAGGTTTTATCCCGATTTTGAACAACGTAAGCATTGCGGTTAATTTATCGGCAAACAACAGAATTCCAAGTGTTGCAAAGCTTGAAAGCAGAAATGAGATATTGCAAATATTATAGGGATTTATAGACAGCATAATAACAGCTGCAAAACCGAGAGAATTTAATCCATCTGCACGCCGCACGAAGAAATCACCAAAGAATATAAGAAAATACATAAGACCGGAGCGCATAATAGAGCCTGAGAATCCGGCAATAGCTGCCATACCTACAACAACAATTAAGCCTGCCGCTGCGGAGATGCGTTTGCCGAGCTTCATAGCTTTCAAAACGCTTACAATGCTCAGTGCAATAACAGAAATATGCAAGCCGGAAACCGCAAGTGCATGAGACATACCTGTCATTTTAATATCACTATAAAACTCGTCGGAAATATAGTTTTTATCACCCGTTAAAAGCGCGATCGGTATTCCGGCAATATCATCGTCTAAGTATTTTATAAAAACACTGCGTATTGTTCTGCGAAGCCCGACTGCCGATTTAATAAAGCTTTGTTTAGTTCCCTTTTCAACATTATAATTCTTATCCGGCGTGTATCCTAAAGCGAAAAAACGATTTGAATAGTTGGAAAGTCTAAACATTTCATCGGGCTTTTCAAATGTCACTGTAATTTTGATCGTATCGCCGCAATCAGCACGAGCATCACCGGGCACAGTGATCCTTGCTCTGAAATTTTGCGGCAACGATTTATCCGAAACCGACAATACTTTAACAGGATAGTATGTATATGCCGTGCCCGTGTTATCCTTTGTTGAAGGCTCCTCGGTAATTGTTGCCACGACTTCGCACTGTTTGCCCCAAAGCTTTTCGAGCGGCTTCACTTTTGTTTCGCCGTAAATATTGAACATTCCGAAAAAAATCGGCGTTGCGACAAAAAAGCA
>USAR01000306.1 GCA_900552605.1 uncultured Oscillospiraceae bacterium
CTGCAAAAGAAGTTCCGCAAAAAGATATGGGCGGCATTCACAAAGGCTGTAAAGCAGTATGAGCTTGTAAAGGAAAACGACCGTATCGCCGTATGTATTTCGGGCGGTAAGGATTCGATGCTGATGGCTAAGCTGTTCCAGGAGCTTCACCGCCACAGTGATTTTCCGTTCGAGGTGAAATTTATCGTAATGGATCCAGGCTACAGCACGGCAAACAGAAATGTTATCGAGGAGAACGCACGCAAGCTGAAAATACCGATAGAGATATTCGAGTCGGACATTTTCGATTCTGTTTATAACATTGAAAAATCTCCCTGTTATCTTTGTGCGAGGATGAGGAGAGGTCACCTGTATAACTATGCAAAGAGCCTCGGCTGTAACAAGATAGCGCTCGGACATCACTATGACGATGTGATAGAAACGATACTTATGGGTATACTGTACGGCGCTCAGATACAGACGATGATGCCGAAGCTCCACAGCACGAACTTTGAGGGAATGGAGCTTATACGTCCGCTTTACTGTGTGAGAGAGGACAGCATTATCTCTTGGAAAAACTACAACAACCTTTCGTTTTTACAGTGCGCCTGCCGCTTTACTGAAAACATGAGCGCAGCCGGCGACGGTGTGGGTGAATCGAAAAGGCAGGAGATAAAGCAGCTTATTAAAAATCTTAAAAAGACCAATCCAAACATTGAAAAAAGCATTTTCAAAAGTCTGCACTCGGTGTGTCTTGATACACTGCTCGGCGTTAAAACAGGCAAAAGAGAATATGATTTTAACGAGCTGTTCGCCGAGCGAAAGCAGCGCGCAAAGGCGGCTCGAAACGCCGACGCCGCGGCAATAACGGACGAGTTGCAAACCGACGACTGTAAAAAAATAACGTCATTTAAAAATGACGATTAAAAACCTAAAATAAACAAACTGCCAAAAACATAAGAAAGAACGTGATTTAAAGTGGCAAACAAACCGGAAAGCAATAATCAGCAATCAAATAAGAAACAGTTTGCAGCGTGGTATAAAAAGCCGAAAAACGGCAGCCTTGCCTCAATGATTTGGACAATGTTCCGTGAATACGGCATTTTTGTTATTGCATTTGCTTTTTGCTATATGCTGTTTTATTATGTGATTTTTGAAGGCAGCGGCGACAACCTGCGTGCAATGTATGCAGTAATTGCCTCGGCGCTGCTTGCGGTAACCTTGGCGTCGTTCTTTTTAAGAAAACTCTGGCGGCAGCATAAGCTGCGCAAATATTCCTTGGAGCGAGTTCCGCTTTTTAAAAACAATGTGTGGCGCTGCCCCAACTGTGGCAAAGAAAACCGTTTGCTGTCACCTTGTACCGAGTGCGGAGTTTTCCCTGTGCTTTATAAAAGCGATAAAAAGCTTAAAACCGCTGCCGAGGGCGGCAAGACGGTTAAAAACAAAAAACTGCAAAAGCAGTATGACGAATATAAACCCGTTTTTTCTGCCGATGAGGAAGAGTAACTTTCAAAGCAAGTACATAGAGCGGCTGCCTAAACTCGGCAGCCGCTTATTTATTATTGAAGCTCTGCACAATCAGACATTGCAAAATCTCTAACAACAGCGCACCCAAAAAATGTTGATTTTGTTTACACTTATTCTGAAACTTGCAGCACTTTAAGTCAGCCGTCAACCTAAAGCTGCGGCTTTAGATTGACGGCTGACGGTTTTCGATGCACGGTAAGTCAAAATAAAAACGCTTAAAAAGAGCACCGATTTAGAACCGAATACAAGCTTAAGATTCCGCGCGGCGCGCCCGTTTTTTTCGCTCAGCCTTTTTTAAGCATTTTAATTTTAGCTGAAAACGGGCGGCGAAACCGCAAAAGCGGTTTCGCCGTCGCCTTTCAGGCGACAGCGCCGCGCGGGAGCTTTAGCTTGTATTCGGTTTGATTTCAGCGCACAGACTAAAGAAAAATTGTTGCATAGCGGTTGTTTTTTCAGCGGGCATTATCACAGCCTACGCTAAAGCCGCTGTGCGAAGGCGTGGCTTTAGCCTGTGCCGAGCGCGCGGCA
>USAR01000307.1 GCA_900552605.1 uncultured Oscillospiraceae bacterium
ATTAACGAGTATTTTAACTCCGCAGTGCGGAAAATCCGCACTCAAAAAACAGGTTCGGATTTATTATCGCTTGCCTAACCATAGCGCTCACCCCGACTTGAAGGCTACACCGTTACTTTAATGTCGGGGTGGGTTTTATTATGCTGAACACTGACCGGATTTACATTTTCCCTCCCCCGCCTTTCAGCGCAGCCGCGCCCCGGCGCCCATCGCTTTCAGGCGATGGAAAAGCCGATTTATCGGCTTTTAAAACCGTTTTTTACTATAGAGTTCTGAGTGATGATGTGTTTTTGAAAAAAACGGTTGCGCCGGGGCGCGGCGACGCTGAAGAGCGGGGGAGGAAAACCGCAGACCGAAAGGCGGCAATACAAAAGAAAACAACATTTAAACCGATAATAAGTAAATTGCATAAAATCGTTATTTCAAGAATTTTTTGAACCGATAAACAAAAGTATAAAAGGCTCAAATCCCAAGCAACAGCTTGAAATACACGGTTTTATTTCCCAAAAACGGCCCTTCTATGCAATAGCAGAAAAGTGCTGTTTTGATATTTTTATGCATTTTTTCTCTTGACATCTTAAAAAAATATGTTAAAGTAATAATGAAAAGCGGCAACGGATTGCTGCACAAAACCGTGCTTAATTTAAGAGAGTTTTTACAGTGGCACAGTTTACTAAGGAGGACCGACAAATGATTGAAAGAAGAAACAAGCGTGAGGCGAGAATCGGTATTTTTGCTGTTGCGCATGACACCTATTGGGCACAGTTTGAGGGCCTTTACGACAGCATTATGCACTATCACGGCGACGCTGTAAAGCTGGTTGAAACCAACGATGTTACCGTTATTGACTATGGTATGATAGATTCGAGCATAAAGGCTTATGATGTACTGCCGAAAATGAAAGGCGACAATCTCGATATTATTATCTGCAATATGGTTACATACGCTACTTCGTCGGTTTTTGCACCTATTATTCGCGACCTTGACGTTCCTATGATTCTAACCGCTTTGCAGCCGCTCGAAGCAATGGATTACAGCAAGGCAAACACCTTTATGCAGCTCGAAAATGACTGTATCTGCTCTGTGCCCGAGTTTATGGGCGTTGCAAACCGCCTTAACCGCAAAATTTACGACGTTATTATCGGCACACTTTACAACGATGAAAAAGTTTACGAAGAGCTTGCCGAGTGGTGCAACATTGCAAAGGTATTGCACGACCTTAAAGGTGCAAGAATGGGCCTTATGGGTCACGTTATGGAGGCAATGTACGATATGCACGCCGACCCTACAGCCATTTCCGCTGCATTCGGCTGCCATGTTCCGCTTCTGGAAATTGAAGATGCAGTTGCTGCTTACGAAGAGGTTACCGATGAGGAAATTGCAGCAAAAACAGAGATTATCAAAAAGGAATTTGATATGCCCGATCCCAAAAGCGACCCGGTTACCGTTAAGCTGACTGATGAAGACCTTTACCAGGCAGCAAAAACAGCAGCGGCGCTCGATCGTCTTGTTGAAAAATTCAAACTGACAGGTCTTGCTTACTATTATGAGGGAAGAGATAACACAATTCAACGCCTTGTTGCTTCATCATTCATTGTAGGTAACTCAATTCTTAATGCAGAGGGTATTCCGATGTGCGGTGAATACGACATTAAAACCTGCATTGCAATGCTTATTATGGACAGACTGGATATCGGTGGCTCTTTCGCGGAATTCCACCCATTCGGTTTTAAGGAAAACTACATTCTCGTAGGACACGACGGACCTCACCATATGAGAATTGCCGAAGGCAAGCCGGTGCTTCGCAGCCTGCTTAAATACCACGGCAAGCCGGGTCACGGTGCAAGCGTTGAGTTTAAACTTAAAGAAGGACCCATCACAATGCTTGGCATAACTCAAAAGGGTGACGGCAAATTTAAATTTGTTATTGGCGAGGGCACTTCGCAGGAAGGCGCAATTCCTCCAACCGGCAACACAAATACCCGCGGTGTTTTTGAACCCGACACTCGCGATTTTATTAAGCGTTGG
>USAR01000308.1 GCA_900552605.1 uncultured Oscillospiraceae bacterium
CCTTCTGGAGCTCGGATTCATTGTCGTCATATTCATCATATCGGGCTGGTTTTCACCAAGTCCTTTAGAACGCTGTATAGAGCTGGGCTCGTCCCCGATTTTTGAAAGTATTTCCGCTTTTTCGGCTTCGTCATAAGCAAAGTAGGTTTTCTTTTTTGTGGTAATTTCATAAAGCGGAGTTTCCGCAATAAACACCCTGCCCTCGTGAATAAGCGTCGGCATAAGCCGGTGAATCATAGTTAAAATAAGTGTGCGAATGTGAAAACCGTCCTCGTCGGCATCGGTACATATTATAACCTTGTTCCAGCGAAGATTATCAAGATTAAAGGTAGAGAGATCCTTGTTTGCTTTTGTTTGTACCTCAACACCGCAGCCAAGCACTTTTATGAGATCGGTTATAATATCGTTTTTAAAGATTTTTGTGTATTCCGATTTTAAGCAATTGAGTATCTTACCCCTTACCGGCATAACTGCCTGAAAGTTAGCGTCGCGAGCAAGCTTACACGAGCCCAAAGCCGAGTCTCCCTCAACTATAAACAGCTCGCGGATCGATGTATCTCTGCTGCGGCAGTCAACGAATTTCTGCACTCTGTTTGTAAGGTCGTTGCCTTTTTGAAGAGTATTTTTTATATTAAGACGCTCTTTCTCGCTGCGCTCGCGGCTGCGTTTGTTTATAAGCGCCTGTTCTGCTATCTTGTCTGCTTCTTGCTTATTCTCAATAAAATAGGTTTCAAACTGACTTCTCAAAAAGTCTGTCATTGCCTCTTGAATAAACTTGTTCGTGATTGCTTTTTTGGTCTGGTTCTCATATGACGTCTGCGTGGAAAAAGACGACATAACAATTATCAGACACTCTTCAATATCGGTAAATGATATTTTGCTCTCATTTTTTGTGTATTTCCCGCTCTGCTTTATATAGCTGTCAAACTGCGAAACAAGAGCGCTGCGCACTGCTTTTTCGGGAGCTCCGCCATATTCAAGCCAGCTGGAGTTGTGGTAATATTCCTTAAGATTTTTACGGTTTGAAAAACATACCGCCACGTTTATTTTTAGACGGTAATCCTTCATATCCTCGCGGTCGCGACCCTTGCGCTCGCAGCTCCAAAACTGCACTTGCGACATACCTTCGTCGCCGACAAACTCGGTAACATAGTCCTTAATGCCGTTTTTATAGCAAAAATCCTCTGTGCGAAAGCGTCCGCCGTCCTGCACACGCAGCTGAAAAAGCACACCGTCGTTAACGATTGCCTGTCTGCGCAGAATGTCTGTAAAATAGCTTGTGGGAATATTTATATCGGTAAATACCTTAAGGTCGGGTCTCCAACGGATCTTAGAGCCTGTATCCTTTTTATCGTAAGGCTCTTTTTTAAGACCGCCAACATTCTCGCCATGTTCAAAATGCAATGAGTAAATATATCCGTCGCGCTTTATTTCAACGTCCATATATTCGGAAGCGTACTGCGTTGAGCAAAGGCCCAATCCATTAAGACCGAGCGAGAATTCATAGCTGCCTCCGTCGTTTGTTTTGTATTTACCTCCGGCGTACATTTCGCAAAAAACAAGCTCCCAATTGAACTTGCCTTCACTCTCATTGTAATCAACGGGAATACCTCTTCCGAAATCTTGAACTTCAATGGAATTATCGGAATAATAGGTTATAACGATTTTTTTGCCGAAGCCCTCTCTCGCCTCGTCTATTGAGTTTGAAATGATCTCAAAAACCGAGTGCTTACAACCGTCTATACCGTCTGAGCCGAATATAACGGCAGGACGTTTGCGGACTCTGTCAGCGCCCTTTAAGGACGAAATACTGTCGTTATTATATTCCCTTGCTTTGGTAGCCAAAATATCACCATATCTTTCCGTAACGCAAAACGCAGTGCAAAGACAACCGTTGCATCGCGTTTGCCGTGCAAACCAAAAGCGGCAACGGCAAGCGTTGTTTTATTTTAGGTGGCAGCGGCAACACGCCATAAGTTTCAAAAACCTTCCGACATACCACACCATTTTATCATTACAATTATACAA
>USAR01000309.1 GCA_900552605.1 uncultured Oscillospiraceae bacterium
GCAAGTTATTTGATGACTACCACGCTTCCCGTGTTCTTCCAGGATTTGAGCCGGACAGCAAGGTGCGGATGCTTTTGGAACTCAAGGACAGCGCAGAGATCGTCATTGTCATCAATGCCGCCGATATTGAAAAGAACAAGGTGCGTGGTGACATCGGCATTACATACGATCTCGATGTACTTCGTTTAATAGATGCATTCCGCAGCTTTGGACTTTTTGTTGGCAGCGTTGTTATGACGCGTTACACGGGTCAATCGGGTGCGGACGCATTTGAAAAGAAGCTTAAAAAGCTCGGTGTACCCGTTTACAAGCACTACCCAATTGAAGGCTATCCCTCCAACATTAAGCTTATTGTTTCCGACGGCGGTTACGGAAAAAACGATTATATTGAAACAAGCCGTCAGCTGGTTGTGGTAACGGCTCCGGGACCGGGCAGCGGAAAAATGGCAACCTGCTTAAGTCAGCTTTACCACGAGCACAAGCGCGGTGTTGCGGCAGGATATGCCAAATTTGAGACCTTCCCGATTTGGAACCTGCCTCTCAAGCACCCTGTTAATCTGGCTTACGAAGCGGCAACAGCCGATCTTGACGACGTCAATATGATCGACCCGTTCCACTTGGAAGCATATGGCACTACCACTGTTAACTATAACCGCGACGTTGAGATTTTTCCTGTTGTGCAGGCAATGCTGCAAAAGATACTCGGCAAATGTCCGTACAGCTCTCCCACCGATATGGGAGTTAATATGGCCGGCAACTGTATTTTTAACGACGAGGCGGTGTGCCGCGCCGCACGCTATGAGATTATACGTCGTTATTACGAAGCGGCAACAAAGCGTGCCAAGGGTGAGGGCAGCGACAACGAGGTTATGAAGCTTGAGCTTTTAATGGAGCAGTCGGGCGTGAGCTCTGCCGACAGAGCGTGCATTGCCGCTGCCAAAAAACGTGAAAAGGAAACGGGAGGTCCCGCAACGGCAATAGAGCTGCTTGACGGTACGGTTATAACCGGCAAAACATCACAGCTTATAGGTGCGTCCTCCGCAATGCTTTTGAATGCGCTTAAGCATCTTGCAGGAATAAAGAAGGAAGTTACGCTTATCTCACCGCAGGTTATAGAGCCTGTGCAAAAGCTTAAAACCGATTATTTCGGCAACAGTAATCCGCACCTTCATACCGACGAAATTTTAATTGCACTTTGTGTTTCTGCTGTACACGATAAAAATGCGGAGCTTGCAATGGCTCAGCTTTCAAATCTGCGTTGCTGCGAAGCACATTCGTCGGTTATTTTAAGCCAAGAGGATATAAACGTTTTTAAAAGCCTTGGCATAAACCTCACCTGCGAGCCTAAATATCAAGGCAATAATCTTTATCATTCATAATGTAAAGCAAAAAAGCATATTTTAAATTTAAAGGAGCGTGTGTTTTTTGTCAACAGCAACATTGATTGAGCTTATTAAGGCTATATTCTACGGCATCATTGAGGGCATAACCGAGTGGCTGCCCATAAGCAGCACGGGTCATCTTATTCTTTTTGAGAGATTTTTCAATTTTAATTCCTCAAAGGAATTCATCGAGATGTACCGTGTTGTAATTCAGTTCGGCGCAATCTTTGCCGTTGTGCTGCTGTTTTTCGGCAAGATTTGGCCTTTTGGTTGGCACAGTGCCTCAAAACATTCTAAAAACAGCCGACTCGGCGATAACGATAAGCTGTTTTTGAAAAAATGTGTTTTCAAAACCGATATTTTTAATCTTTGGATAAAAATAATCGTTGCCTGTATTCCTACAATTATCTATGCCGTGCTGTTTGACGAAAAGGTTAGCACACTGCTTTCCTCTGAAATCGGCTCAACCGGTATTGCGGTGGAGTTTTTGGTTGTAATTGTAATGCTTGTGCTTGTGGGCGCTGTGTTTATAATAATCGAAAACAAAAATCGCGGCAAGACACCGAAAATTGAAACGGCACTTACAATACCTTATAAAGAAGCATTGCTTATCGGCGTTTTTCAGCTTGCGGCAGCG
>USAR01000310.1 GCA_900552605.1 uncultured Oscillospiraceae bacterium
AATGGCTACACGCTGCTGCTGACCGCCGGAAAGACTGTTAACATCACGCTTTTCATAGCCTGTAAGGTTAACAAGCCGCAGCATATCGGTTACACGTTCCTTGATCTCTTTTTTTGGCACTTTTTTAACAGACAATCCGAAAGCGATGTTATCGTATACATTCATATTCGGAAAAAGTGCATAACGCTGAAAAATGGTGTTAACCTGACGTTTATAAGCAGGAACACCATTGATTTTTTTGCCGTCAAACAAAATCTCGCCGCTGTCAGGCTCAACAAACCCTGCAATAATGCGCAATGTGGTTGTTTTACCGCAGCCTGAAGGACCGAGCAGCGTTACAAACTCTTTGTCGCGAATTGCAACAGAGAAGTTTTTAAGCACTTGCTCTCCATCGAACGAGACCGAAATGTTTTTAAGCTGAACAATATTTTTTTCTGACATTTAAGCATCCCCCTTTGCGGACACAAAGTGTCACGCAAGCTAAAATTAAATAGCTCTGCGCGATACCCGCAAGCTCGCTGACAGTTGCCCTCCGCAAAGGGTTTTTCGCAATTCTCTTGCCGAAAGCGGTTAAAACAGTGCAGCATCAACACGTTTTGTTTTACCGCCGCAAAAGCAGGAATTACGGCAAAAATCTTGAACTTGCCTCTTTCAACACAGATGCAAAAACGATTTTGATAATAACGCTGAAAACAGACAGCAGCACTGCACAGATTTGCGCATATTATCTTAATAAATATATTTAATTTTTTGCTGTTTGTCAAGGGCTTTTTCCTTTTTTCGTCAAATTATGTATAGTTATACAATATTTGCATTCAAGCAAAGCGTAAAAACAGCAAATAGCACGCATTCCGCAGGTTATCGTACGGCAAAAGCAGCTATTTGCTGTTTTTAATTATATTTACTTTAATATTCACAAAGTTGCCCGGTTTGTTTGTTTCGTCACTTGTTGAATTTCGCAAGCTCATCGGCTGTAAAATATTTTGAAATCAAAGCCAAAAACTCCTCACTGCAGCTGCAACCGCATTCCGAAATATATTTCTTGCGACGATATTTAACCGTTGATTCGGAAATAAACCTTTTTTCCGCAATCTTCGCAACGGTATTGCCCTTAAGCATATCACAAAGAATCATAATGTCTGTTTTGTCGCAGCAATTAAGCAGATTTTCGAGAGCAATCATATTTTTAACCGTAGGGTCATCGTAAAAATTCTTTCCGACCGGCAGCCTTTCAATATGCGTTTTTTCATCAGCGTTATACTGAAAATACTCAGTCGTAGCACGCGGGTGCATCCGCCACTTTATATCTGCTCTTACTGAGGTTATGGTATTGTTCTTTTTAAGCAGCTCCATAACGCCGAAAGTTGCAGCGCCGTAGCTTTTGTAATCATAGGTAATGGATGTTATTGAGGGCACGGTTACCTTCGAAAGCGTTGTGTCGGAATAGCTGACAATATAGGGTAATCTCTTCCCTGCCTTTTTCAGCATTTTAAGAAGAGAAACCGCTGCATAATCGTTAACACAAATAACGGCATTGTAATTCTCACTGCAGACGCTGAATTCATTAAAGCAATCGTTAAGAGAAGCATTGTTATAAAAAATGTTTTTCCTCGAAAACTCAATGTTTGCAAAAGCCTGCGCTCTTGCGTGATCCTGAATAGAATCGGGATTAACGGCATAAAGCGCAATATTTCTTTTACCTGTGCTTTGAAGATATCTGTAAGCATACTCAACACTGCCTGCAACATCACAGGAAACGCAGCTGATGTCCGGGTGAGGAAGATAATTTGTACTGCAGCAAGCAATAACATTGTATCCTTTTTCCCTTGCCTCGCGTGCAGTGTTATAAAGCCATGCGTTTTCCGAGCATATAAGCACGGCAAAATCGTTGCGGTTGTTAGACTTGCACATTTCGGTACCCTTAACGAATTCCGCCTTAACGCGCCGCGAGGATATCTCGTTTTGAAATCCGGATATTATTTCTTTGCCCCAAGAGCTTTTTTTGAA